>NZ_JBARCR010000117.1:0-25059 GCF_049794275.1 Trebonia sp. | reverse complement strand
CGGCCGGGGTGCTCGAGGAGATGTACCCGCGCCTGCCAGAGTTCCGCAAGCTGCGCGCCGAGGTCGACCCGTCCGGCGCGCTAGCGTCCGATCTCTCCCGCCGCCTGGGCCTGTAGCGTCGCGGCCGTTCGTGTCCTGAGTGCGTTCCTTAATGCCCGAATTATTGTATTTGTCATGATATATATGTGAATTCCTGCAACGGGGCGTTAAGCTACGCATATTCAAGATATGACCAATGTAAATTCGGTTAAAGCTCTTATAACAATGAGATAACAAATTGCAGCCAAGTCTTGCCGGCAATGGGTAGGTGATGTGCACATTGAGCCGGTAAATTAGTTCATGATCTTCGCCCGCTTTGGCTGGATGGAACGGGATGCGGGCGAGGAGTGCCGGGGGTCATGCCTACACTAGGCCGCTAGTCTCGATTGCTGTCCCGCGACCGCGTTCGAGGCCATCGGTCCTGCTTAGGCGGGAATATATCGTTGCTTGCTGTACAGGACTACCCCCAAACGAGCCCTGTCCCGATCGAACAGCGCCGGTGGCTTCCCCCGGGTGAGAGAGCCCGAAGCGGCGCGGCCTTGCCACCACGATTTCGCGCCTTCACGAGCGACTCCGCTGCGGATGGCGCGACGAACGCACGGACATCCGGGCCTTTCTGCCATTGGGCCAGACAAAGCGCCGTGGATTCGGCATACCCCCCTACACCGGAATTCTGCTTGCGCTCTGAATCGCATATGTGGTGCCTAGCGCCGGCACGTTCGAATGGGCAGGGGGCGAAATGAAGATACTCATCTGCGATCAGCAGCGGATGCTGGCGGAAGCGCTGGCGTGCGCGCTCGATGCGCGCGGCTACGACATCCTGGCAGTCGTGGCGGCCGTCAGCGATGCCCCCACCCCGGCCGATGACTGGGTACCGGATGTCTGTCTGCTCGGCTTGCAGCCTGGCCATCAGCCGAGCGGCCCCGATACCGTCCGTGCCATCCTGCGACGCTACCCCGGCACGAAGGTGCTGGTGCTGTCACAGACCACTGACCCCGAGACGGTGTCTCAGTTCATGAGAAGCGGTGTGGCGGGCCTTACGCATCAGGACCAGAGCGTCGCGCAGATCGCAGCGGCGCTGGATGCGATCGAGGCCGGCCGGAACGTGCTTGATCCGGGCCCGCTGCGGTTCCCCGCCCGCGACAGGAACCGGCTGTGCGAGCTGTCGCCGCGGGAGAAGGAGATCCTCACCAGGATCGCAGCCGGGCAGGGCACCAGGCAGATGTCGGGCGCGATGAACATCACGGTCGGTACCGTCCGCACCTACGTGAAGAACGTGCTCGCGAAACTCGGCGCGCACAGCCGGCTGCAACTCGCCGCGCTCGCCAGTCAGGACGGTGTGCTCATCGACGAGGCCACGGCCATTGATGTCTTCCCGCCCGCGGATAAACGGGTCAGCGCGTCTGACCGCAGCCCGCTGCCTGAGGAGAGGGCGAGAGCCCGGAGACGGTGATGGCAGTTCCGTCCGCGCCGGCGGCGCCGGCAGTGATTCATGTGCTCATCGTCGACCAGCGTCTCGCATTCCGTGACGCCCTGTCGACCCGGCTGCAGGCCGAGCCAGACCTGACGGTAGTGGCGAAAGCCCATTCCGCGAAGTTCGCCCCGCGCGTGCTGGTCGGGCGGTCAGCCGATGTCATCCTGCTCGATGCCGAATTGCCTGATGACTCGGCCGTCGCCTTCTGCGCTGACCTGACGCGGAGCGGAGATCAGGCGCGCGTCGTCATGGTTAGCGCGGCTTCCCAGCCGGAGCGGATCGTGGCCGCGGTACGCGCCGGAGCGGCGGCCTGGGTGCGGAAGGATGAGTCGGTCGATCATCTTCTTCGCGTCATCCGCGGCGTTGCCCGCGGCGACACCTGGATCCCCCCCAGCGAGCTAGGCGCGGTGCTGCGCTTGCTCATCGAGGATCAAGACCGCCGCCGCGACGGCGATGACCTGCTCGAGTCTCTCACCCGCCGTGAGCGGGACGTCTTGTTCCTGCTGGTGGAGGGTTCCGGGCGGAAAGAGATCGCGGAGCGGCTGCAGTTGTCCGCGAACACGGTGCGCACCCACCTGCACAGCCTCATGGTGAAGTTCGGAGTCCACTCCACACTCGAAGTGGTAGCACTGGCGAGACCCAGGCTGGGAGCACTGCCGCAGAATGGCGAGCCGCGCTAGTCCGCCCTGCTAACCGCGTCACTCATGTCACTTCCGTCCAGTGCTGGTCATCCTAATCTGGCGTAGTTGTAGCAGCTCACGCGGGGGTGCCGTTCGGGCTGGTGATGGGTGAGGCTGCCGAAAGCGGGTGTGCTTTATAGGAATCCAGGCCGCGGGGGCTGAGCCGGGGGGTGGGAAGTGCGGGCACGAGCTGGCGAGATTCGGGTCGGCGTCGTGGGGGTGGGTTACTGGGGTTCGAGGCACGTCCGTGTGCTCCGTGCCACGACCGGGGTGGGCGCTGTCATCGGCGTGGACCAGCGGTTCGCCGAGATCGGTGACGGCCGTCGGGAGGCTGAGCCCGGGATCGCGGCGTATGCCGACATCGAGGAAGCCCTGCCGCATGTTGACGCGGTGGTCATCGCCACACCGCCGGCGAGTCATGCGCCTCTTGCCCTGAAGGCGATCGCGGCAGGGAAGCACGTGCTTGTCGAAAAGCCCATGGCGACTACCACGGCCGCGGCGCGGATGATCGTCGATGCCGCGGCGGCCGCTGGGGTGGTGCTCATGCCCGGGCACACGTTCGAGCACAACGCGGCCGTGCATAAGCTGCGCGACCTGGTGCGCGGGGGGCACCTCGGGCGGCTCTTCTACCTTGATTGCGCGCGGCTGAATCTCGGGCTCTACCAGAGCGACGTGAATGTCATTTTCGACCTGGCCTCGCACGATATATCGATTTCGAATTTCGTGCTCGGCGCACGGCCGACAGCCGTCACGGTCTGGGGAGCACGCCATGTTCATCCGGAACATGAAGACGTGGCTTACCTGCGGCTCGAGTACGGCGACCTCGGCGTGCGGTCGAACATTCATGTCAGCTGGCTGGATCCCCGCAAGGTGCGCCGGATAACGGCGGTGGGTTCCGCGAAGATGGCCGAGTACGACGACATGGCGGATGAGGAGCGAATCCGCGTCTACGACAAATCGGCGATCCCCCCTGATGGGAACGGCGGGCCGTTGTCCGGAGTCGCTTACCACCTAGGCGACATGGTCGCTCCGTTCGTCCCCTTCGCTGAGCCGCTCGCGGTTCAGGATCAGCAGTTCGTCGACTGTATCGCCGGCGACTCGTCTCCCAGCGTGGACGGGAGCAACGGCCTGGCCGTCGTCCAGGCCCTGGAATGCGCCCAGATCTCGCTGCGAGAGCAGCGGCCGGTGACTCTCGCCGAGGTAGCGCAGCGGCAGGCTAGGTCGCAGGCCGGGCTCGACGCGGCCTTCGCCGGGACCCCCGTTGGCTGATGCAGCGGGCACGCCGATGAACCTGGACAGCTCGGAAACTCGCGAGATGACCCGCGTCCCGTTTACCGACCTGGCCGCGATGACGGGTGAAGTCTGGCCAGAGATCGAGCAGGACTATCTGTCGTGCCTGCTCGACGGCGCGTACATCGGCGGCCCAGCGGTCACGGCCTTCGAGCGAGGGTGGGCCGCGTACTGCGGCGCAGACCATGGTGTCGGCCTCGGCAACGGAACGGACGCCCTGCTGCTCAGCCTTACCGCGCTCGGCGTGGGCCCAGGCGATGAGGTAGTCGTTCCCGCGAACACATTCATCGCCACCGCCGCCGCGGTGGTGCGGGCGGGTGCCACTCCGCGGTTCGCCGATGTCAGCGACGACACGCTGCTCATGACGGCGGACACCCTCGCCGCGGCGATCACGCCGTGCACCCGGGCGGTCATCATCGTCCATCTGTACGGACAGCTGCCGGATATGGCAGGCCTTGCCGCCATCGCTCAGCAGACGGGAATAGCCGTCATCGAAGACGCCGCGCAGGCGCACGGCGCGGAATGGGGCGGCCGTCGCGCGGGATCCTTTGGCGCGGTGGCGTGCTTCAGCTTCTATCCCGCGAAGAACCTGGGCGCCTTCGGGGACGCTGGCGCCGTGACAACCTCGCGGCCGGAACTGGCTGATGAGATACGGTCGCTGGCCAACCATGGCCGGTCCCATGGTCACTCGCACTACCACCACGACCGCATCGGCACGAACAGCCGCCTGGATGCCCTCCAGGCGATCTTGCTCTCCGGAAAGCTTGCCCACCTCGAGGAGTGGACAGAACGCCGGATCGCGCTGGCTTCGCGCTACCGGGAGCATCTCGGCGGAGGCGAGTTCACCGGCACCGGACTGAAACTGACAGCTACCGCGCCGTTGGCACGACACGTCTACCACCTGTTCGTTGTGCGTGTCCCCAGGCGAGACAGCGTCCGCACCGCACTAACCAGGCGCGGAATCCAGACGGGCGTGCACTACCCCGTGCCGTGTCACAGGCAGCCCCCGCTGCGGCGGCTCGCGGAGCACCCCCTGCCGGTAGCCGAACGAGCGGCCGGTGAAGTTCTGTCGCTCCCGCTGTTCCCGCACATGACCGACCGCCAGGTCGACTACGTGTGCGAGTCGCTCGCCGAGGCCCTGCGGGCCGCAGCCGTCGGTTCGGAGGCTGCCAGTGCCCAGTAAGCCCGCAGGCACGCCTGCTCGCGAGGTAACGCAGGCCGACCACGGAGTGCTCGTCGGCTACCCCGTGTCGCGCGCTAGCGCGGAGCCGCTGGTGCTCGGGGCCGGGGCCAGGCTCAGGTCGGGAACCGTCCTCTACGACGGTTCGACGATCGGGCGCGGCCTGCAGACCGGGCACGGCGTCGTCATCAGGGAAGCCTGCAAGGTCGGCGATGACGTCTCGGTCTGGACCAACAGCGTCATCGATTACGGCTGCCGCATAGGCGACCGCGTGAAAATCCACTGCAATTGCTACGTCGCGCAATTTAGCGAGCTGGAAGACGACGTCTTTCTCGCGCCCGGAGTGACGATCGCCAACGACCTTTACCCCGGTGACCAGCGCTCTGCTCAGCTGATGGCTGGCCCCAGGATTGGCGCTGGAGCGCAAATCGGCGTCAACGTGACGATTCTGCCGTTCGTGCGCATTGGCGCGGGCGCGCTCATCGGGGCTGGATCCGTTGTCACGCGTGACATTCCCGCGGCTGTGGTGGCCTTCGGCAACCCCGCGGTGCCGCGCCGCGCCGTCGCGGAACTGCCCGATATCGATGAGCGGGTGGGAAGGGAACGGTGCCGTGACTGACCTCGCGGCACGGAAGGAAATCACCGCGCCCCGCCTTGGCGAGGAGGTCGTGAAGAGGGCAATAGACATCGGGCTGGCCTCGGCGCTGATCGTCCTCGCGGCGCCCTTGCTGCTGCTCTTGTGGTGCCTGGTGCGCTCGACGTCCACCGGCCCGGCGCTGTTCCGGCAGGAACGGCTCGGCCGTGGCATGAGGCCCTTCACGATGCTGAAGCTGCGCAGCATGTACGCGGACAATGACGACCGGACGCATCGTGATTACGTCACCACCATGCTCTCCGCGGAAGAGGCGGAAGAGGCGGAAAAGGCGGAAGAGGAAGTCCCGGCACGGAACAACGCGCTGTTCAAGCTGACCGGCGACCCGCGTGTGACACGGCTGGGCGCATGGCTGCGGCGAACCAGCCTGGACGAACTGCCGCAGCTGATCAACGTGCTGCGCGGCGAGATGTCTCTCGTCGGACCGCGTCCCATGCTCCCGTGGGAAGCGGAACTCCTCGCGGCGCCCTACCGGCGGCGTTTCACGGTGAAGCCAGGCATAACCGGTCTGTGGCAGGTCAAGGGCCGTAGCCGTCTCTCCATGCGCACGGCCCTCGAACTCGACGTCGAGTACACGCGGCGCCACAGCGTGCTCCTTGACCTCAGCATCCTGGCCCGGACGGTGCCAGCGCTTTTCCGGGGAGGCGCGAGCTGATGGCCGGCAACCTCCCCGGCGCCGGCCCTGATGCTCTCGGCGGTTCCGACCTGACCGCGCCCGAGGGTGCGGTCAGCGACTCCCTGTCGGTCGCCGTCTGGACCCTCGTCAGCCGCATCACCGGGGTCCTGCGCGGCATCACGATCGCAGCCGTGCTCGGCGCGACCTACTTCGCCAACACCTTCCAGTTCACTAACTCCCTGCCGAACCTGGTGTTCTACGGTCTGCTGGCCGGGTCGATGTTCTCATCGCTGCTCGTGCCCGCTCTTGTCGGCCATATCGACTCAGGGAACCGGTCAGCGGAAGCGCGTACCGCTGGCGGTCTGCTCGGGATGGCGATGCTGGGCATGCTGGCGATAGTTCCCGCCGCGGCGGTCGCCACCCCCTGGCTACTCAGGCTGGGCTCGGCCGGCGCCGCCGACAGCGCGGCTGCAAGCAGCCAGGTGCACGTCGGCGCGGTGCTGGTGCTGCTCCTGCTGCCGCAGGTGCCGCTGTACGCGATCGTGGGCACGGCAACGGCGGTCATGAACGCCCACCGCCGCTTCGCGCTCCCGGCCGCCGCGCCCGCCATCGAGAATCTGGGCACGATCGCCGTCCTCGGGGTGGTGGCCGTCCTCTACACCCGGGTGGCAACGGAGCAGAGCGTCCCGCTCTCCCTCATACTCCTGCTCGGCCTGGGCACCACCGGCGCCGTCATGCTGCATGCGAGCGTGCAATGGTGGGGCGCCAGACGGGTTGGCATCGTCCTCTTGCCGAATGCCGGATGGCACGACCCCCAGGTACGTGCCACGATCCGCCGGGCCCTGCCCGCGCTGGCCCAAGCCGCGCTGGCAGCTTTGCTGCTCGGGGCGCTGTCGCTCGCCGCCGACCGCGTGCCCGGCGGCGTGGTGGCTTTCCAGCTGGCGGCGAACTTCTACTTCCTGCCGATCGCGCTGGCCGCGTCGCCGGTCGCGCTTTCGCTGGTGCCGCGGTTGTCCAGGATGACCGCGCCCGGCCAAGCCGTGATGTTCCGGGACACCTACGTGCGCGGCCTGGCGTTCGCCTGCTTCTTTGCCGTGCCCGCGGCCGCGGCTTACCTCGTCCTTAGCGGGGCCATCGCCGGCGGGATAGGCTTCGGCGCCTTCGGCGCGGCGAACGGCCGTGGCCTGATCTCGGCGGCGCTGGGCGGCCTGGCGCCGGCGATCGTCGGCGAGACGCTGTTCCTGGTGACCACGTACGCGTGCTACGCGCGAAAGGACACCAGAAATCCGCTGCGCGGGATGATCATCCAGGCGATCGTGTGCACGGCCGGGATAGCCGCCGTCGTGCACCTCCATGGCACTGCTCTCCTCACCGGCCTTGGCCTGTCCTTTTCCGCAGGCAGCTTGGCTGCGGCATGGTACCTGGTGCGCAAACTACGGCAGGAACTGCCGCGCGGCGGGGAGCAGGGGCTGCGGGTGTCGATCGAGCAAACCGCCATCAGCTCGGCCATCATGATCCTGCCGGCCTGGGCGGCCGCGGAGTTCCTCGCCAGCCATCTGACAGGCGCACCGGGACGCCTTGCCACGATGCTCCTGGTAAGCCTGGGAGGAGCCGGCATCTATTTCGCCGCTCAAGCGGTCCTGGGCAATCAGCAGGTGAGATGGCTGACCGAAGCGGTGCAGCAGCGCTGGCGGCGGCTGCGGGGAGAGCCGCCCGAGCTGCCGGGACCCGCCGCATCGCACTGGCCGCGCCGCCTGGCCCGGACAGCTCGGCCGGCCGCGCTGACGGCCAGCGCCGTACAAGCGGCACGACCGGTCCTCCGGAGACGGCAACTCGATGCCTTCCTGCTGCTTGGCATCATGGCGGTCGGGGCGCTGGCAGGCATCAAGATCAAGTACGCGGTGTTCGCGGTGATCTGCGCCGGCCTCGTCGGATGGGTCCTGACCAGGCCGCCCGTCGCCGCGTACCTGCTTATCTTCGTTACCCCGCTGGTCGCCGGCATCAGCGGCGGCTCCGTTGTCCCGCTGATACGGCCAAACGAAGCGCTCATGGTCCTGCTCGGCTTGGCCATCGGATTGCGCTGGCTGGCGGGACTGCGCACCGGCGGCATCCGGTGGCCCCGAGTGGGCAGCGTCGAGGTCGCCCTGGTCGCGCTCGGGGTTACCACCTCCCTGGTGCCGCTGGCGATGATGCTGGTCCGGCAGCGCCCGATCACCGAAGTGGATCTCCTCTACTCCATCGTGCTCTGGAAGCTGCTGGCGGAGTACATCATCGTCCGTTCGGTCATCTCGACACGTGAGCAGGTGATGAGGTGCCTGTGGCTGTCGATGGCGGCAGCGGCGATCGTCGGCTTCATCGCAATCGTGCAGGCGGTGGGCGTGGCCGGGGTTCCCGCACTGGTCGCGAAGCTCACTTCCTCGTCGTCCGGCAGTGAAGGCATGGTGACGGTCGCCCGCGGCAGTTCCCTGCTCGGCCTGCCCGCCGCCACCGCGGATCTGGCGATCCTCAACCTGGGGATCGCGGTCGCGATGATCGCGCGCGGTTACCCGCGCCGCCTCTGGCTGGGCGGCTTCGTTGTTCTCTACGTGCTCACCGTCATTGCCGCGTCGGAGTTCGCGACGGTGATCGGCTTGGTCGTGGCCCTCATCGCGCTTATGGTGCTCACCAGATCGGGTCGGCTCGCCGTCTACATGATCCCCGTCGCCCTCCTCGGCGGGGTGCTGCTGTGGCCCGCGATCGAGCTCCGGATCAGTGGTTTCCATTCCACCGCCGGCCTTCCGCTCAGCTGGGTCGACCGCCTTTACAACCTGCGGACGTTCTTCTGGCCTGTGCTGTTCTCCGATTACAACTGGATCCTGGGGGTGCGGCCTACGCCCCGCGTCGCCGCGCCATCCAAAGTGGGAGGATTCATCTGGATCGAGAGCGGCTATACCTGGCTGCTCTGGTGCGGCGGGATCCCGCTGCTCGCCAGCTACATCGCGTTCGCCGCCGCCGTGCTCAGGAAGAGCTGGGCATACGTGCGGCGGGCCGACGCCGCCGGGATCGTGGCAACGGCGGTGGCGGCGGCCATGTGCTCGCAAGTGGTGCTCATGTCTTTTGACCCGCACCTGACGTTCCGCGGTTCGGGCGACGCGTTTTTCCTGCTGCTGCCCCTCATTCGCAAGCTCCCGGCGCGGCGCGCCTCGCCTGCCGCCCCCCGAAGTCCCCTCGCGGCCACCGCCGCTCCACCCCTGGGGGTGCTCGTATGAAATTCCTGCGCAAATACGTCCTGTGGCTGATAGCCGCCACACTGGCGGGCATCGCGGGGGCGTTGCTGATTCACGTCAGCCTCCCGGCACATTACGTCTCGACTGCCGAAGTCGACGTCGAGCCGAACATCGCCGCCCTCAACATCGGCTATTCGCCGAACATGGTCACCGAGCAGCAGGTCGCCACGTCGGGAGTCGTCCTCGCCGATGCCGCGCGCGCGCTCGGTACCACGCCGAGCGCGCTGGCCAATGACCTGTCAGCCACCGTGTCCGGGACCTCCGCCACCGGTGGCACCGCGAACGTGCTGTCGATCAACTGCGCCATGCCGACGGCGGCCGGTGCCCAGCGCTGCGCGGCGGCGGCCACCGCCGCGTACACGGCCTTCCGTAATGACGCGAACCAGCCCAAGAACACGCAGGCGCACGACCCCGTCCATGTCACGCTTCTCACAGCGGCATCACTGCCCACCGCGCCGACGGGCGTCCACCTGCGGATTCTGTTGCCTATTGGCGCGGTCCTGGGGTTGCTCCTGGGCATCGGGGCCGCCTACGTCCGCGATTACTTCGATCACCGGGTGCGCGACAGCGCGGATCTGGAGCGGTGCCTGGATGCGCCGGTGCTTGCCGCGATCCCGGTCGTCCGGCACTCGCAGGACGTCTTCACCCGGCGCCCGCTCTCCGCGGCGGCCGAGTCCTACCGTTATCTCAGGGAACATCTCAATTCACAGGTCGTCGTCGCCTCGGTGCCTGATGGCGGCGTGGTGCTCCTTGTCGCCGGCGCGCAAGCCGACGATGGGTGCACGAACGCGGCAGCCAACCTGGCCGTAGCCCTGGCAGAGCCAGGCGCGAAAGTGCTGCTGGTCGAGGCGGACCTATGGCACCCGTCGCTGGGTGCGGTTTTCGACGCGAGCCGCAGGCCGGGCTGGAGCGATCTGCTTGCGGGACGGGTCTCGCTTGACGAGGCGGCGATCCCGGTCCCCCGCGTGCCTGGGCTAAGGCTCGTAACCGCAGGCTATGTGACCGCCAGGTCAGTCGAGATCTTCCAGGACGCCCGGCTGGCCCGGGCATTCCAGGACATGAGAGCCCAGGCGGATTTCGTCGTTGTCGTCGGTGCGCCGGTGCTCGAGATTTCGCACACGATCGCACTGGCGCGCGCAAGCGACATCGTTGCCGTGGTTGCGGATGCGCGGCACACCACCCGGGAGGCCGCTAGCGCAGCCGCGCAGGAGATCCGGGCGACCGGGCCGCGGACCATCGTCGGCGTCCTGACCGGGGTGTCCTCACCCGCCAGTGGCCAGGCACAGCCCGCCAGGGCGCACGCGGAGTCGCTGGCTCCCGCATCAGAAGCCCCGGCGATCCTCGCTGGCGTCGTGCCGCCGCGAGGTCCCAACGGAAAGCATCGGGAGCCGTTCGGCGCGGCGCATGTCTATCCGGGCCAGCTCAACGAAAAGGAAACCGACCCCGGCGATGATCCCGGCCCAGGGAAGTGAGGATGTAATGTCGGCACCTGCCAGCCACCCGCCTGTCGCGAGTAGGCGGCGAGTCAAGCCGCGCCCTATGCGCGTGCTAATCCTCAACCAGAATTCGACGGTCCCGCCGGATCAGCGCGTCTGGCCAGAAGCCGAGGCCCTCACGGCCCGTGGGTATGAAGTACACATTATCTGCCCGCTCGGCAAAGGCTATCCCCTGCGCCGGGAAAACATCGACGGCATCCGAGTCTACCGCTATTCACCGGGACCCGAGGGGCGCAGCATCACCGGGTACCTTCGGGAGTACACGGTCGCGATTCTTTCCCTGCTCTTTCTCACACTCGTTATACGAGCCCGGCGCCGCATCGACGTGGTAATGATCTCCAACCCGCCGGATCTGCTCTTCGTCGTTGCCATGCCCCTCATGGCGCTTGGGGCGCGGCTTGTTTATGATCATCACGATGCATGTCCTGAGCTGATGATAGCCAAGGGTTTTCGCGCGGGCAGCTGGGTAGTGCGGCTGAATACGCTATTCGAGCGCTTCACCTACCGTGCCTGCGATGTTTCCCTCGAACCCAATGAGAGCTTCCGCGATATCGCGCTCGAGCGAGGGCACATGCGCCAGGAAGATACGTTTGTGGTCCGCAACGCACCGAGAACCACCCGCTTCGCCGACAGCCGCGCCGATGACAAGTATCGCTACGGACGTAAGCACATGGTGGCATACGTAGGAATGATGGCCATCCAGGATGGTCTCGACTACCTTATTGACGCCGCACACGTCATCGTCACTGACTGGCAGCGTCATGACATTCAGTTCGTCCTGGTGGGATCGGGCCCCGAGCTCGAGCGGCTTCGCGAACGTGTACGCGCCCTGAATCTCAGGGACTACATGACTTTTACTGGCTTCATTTCTGACCCCGTGGCACTCGGCTCCGTGCTAAAAACGGCGGACGTATTCGTAGGTCCGGACCCGGCGAATCCAATGAACAATATTTCTTCAATGCACAAGACTGTGGAATATATGCTCCTGCGGAAGCCCATAGTCCAGTTCGATCTCTGTGAGGGTCGCGCGACGGCGGGAGAGGCCAGTCTCTATGCTGCTCCAAATGATGTTACCGACTTCGCTAAATCGATAGTGCGGCTGGTCGATGATCCGGAAATGCGTGACCGGATGGGCGACATCGGTTTCCAGAGAATCACCACCGACCTCAACTGGGACGCGCAGGTTCCCGGTCTCCTCGCCGCATACGAACGAGTGCTGGCGAAGCCGCGTACGTCAGGTACCGCCGGCAAGCCCGCAAAAGAGGGGCGCACGCCCAGGTCATCCGTGACAAGCGAGCCCAGGCGGATGTCATCGTGATCCACAGCGCGCCAGCGATCATGGCAGGCACCGTGCCGCCACTAGGCCCCAACGGGAAGCACCAGGAATTGTTCGGCACCCCGCATGTCTACCGGCGCGAGCCAGGCGACTCGGCGACCGATACCGACGATGATCCCGGCTCAGGGGAAGGGCGGCCGTTATGCCGACGTCCGCACGGCGCTGGCCCGGTGCCAGCCTGCGGGCCAAGCCGCGACCCGCACGGGTGCTGATGCTTGTCCAGAACGAGACGGTCCCGCCGGACATGCGTGTCTGGGCGGAAGCTCAGGCGCTCATTGCCCGCGGTTATGAAGTCAGCGTCATCTGCCCGCGCGGCGAGCTGTACACCCGTCGGAGGGAAGACATCGACGGCGTCCGGATCTACCGCTACCCGCGCGGGCCCGAGGGCCGGAGCAGCCTCGGTTACCTGCTCGAGTACGCTGCCGCGCTTCCCCCCCAGCTCTTCCTCGCGCTCGCTGTACGCGTCCGCTCCCGCATCGAAGTGGTGCACATCTGCAACCCACCGGACCTGCTCTTCCTCCCCGCATTGCCGCTCAAGGCCCTCGGGGCCCGGCTTGTCTACGATCATCACGACGCGTGCCCTGAACTGATCATGGCCAAGGGATACCGTGGGGGCAGCTGGCAAGTGCGGCTGAATATGCTACTCGAGCGGCTCACTTACCGCGCCTGCGACGTTTCCATCGAAACGAACGAGAGTTTCCGCGATATCGCCATCGGTCGCGGGGGCATGCACCAGGAGGATGTGTTTGTAGTACGGAACGGTCCGGAAATCGCCCGCTTCGCGGGTGCCGCCGCTGACGATAAGCATCGCCATGGGCGCGAGCATATGGTCGCGTACGTGGGAATGATGGCCATTCAGGACGGCCTCGACTACCTGATTGACGCGGCCCGTATCATCGTGGCTGACTGGCAGCGCGATGATATCCAGTTCGTCCTGGTGGGATCGGGTGCCGAGCTCGAGCGGCTCCGGGAACGCGTGTGCCGCATGAAACTCGAAAACTACATAACCTTCACCGGTTACGTCGCTGACTCCGGGGTACTCGGTTCCGTGCTTGCCACGGCGGACGTGTGCGTAAGCCCGGATCCTGAGAATGCCGCGAACAACGTTTCAACAATGATCAAGGTCATGGAGTACATGTCCTTCGGCAAGCCCATAGTACAGTTCGATCTCCATGAGGGCCGGGTGTCGGCTGGGGATGCCAGCCTCTACGTCGCGGCCAATGACGTCACCGCTTTCGCCAAAGCGATAGTGCAGCTGATCGATGACCCGGAAATGCGTGACCGGCTAGGGGCGATCGGTTTGCAGCGAATCACCGACCTCACATGGGACGCGCAGGTTCCCCGTCTCCTCGCCGCGTACGAACGAGCGCTCGTAACGCAGTCAGCAGCTGCCAGATCCTACACCGACCGCCAGCTCGGAATGCTTGGCCGGACACGTGAGCTCTTCAACCTCTGGCAAAGTAAGCGCCAGGACGTTCCCGGTCAGGCACGCGAGATGCTGGCCGAGCTGGAGAGCAGCCAGTCCGAGATGGAACACGCGCTCGGCGGCAGGATCCAAGACAAGGAAATGCTCATCATCGGACCAGGACAGCAGCTGGTCGAGATGTCGTTCTTCGCGCGGCACAACAGCGTCACGGGGATCGACCTTGATGTCATACCGCAGCACCCGTCCGTCCGCGAGTATCTCAGGATATTCCGGAACAACGGCTCGATCAGGACGCTGAAGACCATGGCCCGTAAGGCGATGGGCTACGACCGGGCGCTTCGCCGGGAGGCCGAGCGTGCGGGTCTCACAGTGGACAGCGATCCGGCGATCGTAGCCATGGACGCCGCCGCCATGACCTTCCCTGACGACTCCTTCGACTGCGTCTTCTCGACTTCGTGCTTCGAGCACCTGTCGGAGCCTGGCGATGTGATCCGGCAGGTGGCGCGGGTCCTGCGGCCGGGCGGACTAGCCCACGTCGACGTCCACCTCTACACGAGCGACAGCGGCTGTCACGACGTCCGGATCTTCGGCGGCAGAAGGGATTCCATCCCGCCGTGGTCGCATCTGCGTCCGCAATACCGTTCCCTGGTCCAGCCCAACAGTTACCTGAACGAGATCCGCCTCGTACAGTGGAGAGAACTGTTCTCGCGGCACTGGCCGGGTGTCACGTTCCGGCTGCGTCCAGAGCGGGATCCGGCGATCCGCAGTGCCCTGGCTCCCCTCCAGGCGGATGGCGAACTCGAGGAGTACGAGGACGAAGAACTGCTATCGACCTACCTGGTCGCCGAGTGGGTCAAGCCCGCTCGGCCGCCCGGCCCGGTTCGCCATGCCTAAGACTAGGGAGAGGAAAGCACGATAGGTCCACCTCTTTTCAAGCGCTGGCGATTGCGGTCACAGGCTCTGGTAGCGGTAGTAGTGGCCCTAGTAGTGGTGGGCGTCTACTCTGCTTTCAAGTTCTCGGACGCTTTCAGGTCCTCGGACGGACCCGGGCCGTCTGCTGTGATTGCCTGCCATCCTCAATATTCGATCGCGCATTGGTCTATCGCCCCATTGAACGGGGGCGTCTACGAGATGCAAACGAACGAATACAACTCAAGCAGTACATTCTCAATGTGCGGCGACGGCGGCGAGAACTTCAAAATCACTCAATCTCAGATTTCCGTACCTACCGACGGTACCCCGGGAGGATATCCGTCAATCTACCGCGGTTGCCACTGGGGTAATTGCACTAAGGATAGCGGCCTGCCGATACAGGTTTCATCATTGGAATCAAATGCCAGCCAGGTGAGGCTATCGTACGACACCCAGGTCTCGGCTAGCGGCGTCTGGGACGATGCGTTCGATATCTTTTACACTCCATGCAATGATCATGGCGTATCTCAAAGCAGCTGCACCCAGCGTACTCAGCCCGACCGCGAGATGATGATATGGCTGAGCCATAACGGACCGGCCATTCCCAGTGGAAACGCCACGAAGGTTACGATAGCCGGCATTGATTTCAATCTGTGGTGGGATGGTACCACCATGTGGTACGTAATGACGTCGCCCAGCCTGAGCAACCCGCGCGTGCAGAACCTTGACTTGGGAGATTTCATCAGGGACGCGGTTAACCGGGGCTACATCCCCTCCCCGTCGTGGTACCTCATGGACATAGAGGCCGGATTTGAAATATGGCAAGGAGGTGCGGGACTGCAGGCTAGTTCACTGAAGATCTGCACGCCAAGTCCGGTCGGCTGCGAAGGCGCTTAAGCGGGTACCGTCGGCATCGGCCGTATCGCGCCCACGCGCCGCCCCGCCCGCATAACCGAACCGGATTCGCCCGCTGCGCGCGGCGGGTCCCTCGATATGCCAGCCGTCGCCGCCGCCGCGGATTACCGAAGAGTCGCGCTCCCGCCACCAGGCGGCGACCTCTCTGGGCAGGGCGTGCCAGACCGTACGGTCATCGTGGAAGCGCGAGAGCAGCGACCGGTACCCGTTCGCCACCCTCGGGTCGACGGCATAGTCGGGGTGGGTAAGAACCAGCGCCATCCCCTGACGCTCGCGGAGGAACTCAGCCTTCCTGAGCCAGACGTCCGCGTCGGCATTCTGGAGAATGGCGAAAAGCGTGTGGTCCTGCGGCATGGTTATCGGGAGTTCTACCATGCTCTCGTTGAAGTAAGGAAGATAACTGCAGCAGCCCCCAGGCTGGGGCTCGTACGGATCGGTATCGCTGTAGGACGAGTCGTAATCGAACCCGAGAGCGGGCATCCATTCCCACTTCCGCTGAGTGGCCGGGGAGCGGAATCCGACGGCCTGCCAGCGGTCCGCGTACTCACGCATCGCCGGGAGCCGCTTCGCGAGGAGCCGCCGGGAGCCGAGGTCGTGCCCGTCGTGCAGGAGACCGTGGACGCCAACCTCGCAGCCTTCTTCCCGCAGGTTGCTGACCGTCTCTTCGGCGACCTTGTAGCGAAGCGGGACGAAATTCCATGACGACCGGTAGCCGAGCTGGCGTTCCGGTTCGCGCAGCAGGCCGAGGCTGCGGTATCCGGCATCGGTTTCCACGTCGTGCGTCAGCACCAGCGCCCAGGACCGGCCATCCGGCCATTCGCCGATGAACGGCACGGGTTGGCCGGCCAGCCCGGCCAGCAGGCCGAACAGCCATCTGTAGAGGTTGTGCAGGCTTTCCTCAGCCGGCCAGTCCGGGAAGGACGCACGCTCCTGCACTTGGGTATACGCGCGCCGGAGCCGAAGTTGCAGTCGGCGGGGCAAGACAGGGCGCACCAGGTAGTAGCCCCGCACCGCGGCCGCGCGGCCCCTGAGCGCTATGGGCGAGTGCCCAACCTGCTGGTAACTCTCCGACCAGAACCGCTGCATCACCTCGGCTGGATCAAAGGGCAGGAAGACGTTGCCGTCGCTGTCCCGCCAGACGGCGGCCCGCGGCACGCCCGCGCTGTCGAAGATCTGCTCGGCAGGATGCCATCCGCTGCCAAGCCGGCCAAGCAGGCCGGGAACGGCCGCGCCGACGGCGGCATGGCCGAAGAAGGTGAAATTCCGCAGCCGGTAGCGACCGAGCTGGCAGCTGGCCGCCAGGGCCGCCGGGTCGGCGTCGGTGCCCAGCCAGAACAGTGCGCGTGACATGCGTCCGGGTTGCGCCGTGGCACGGAGCTGGTGCACAGGCACCGGGGCGCGTGCGTCACCGGTCATGGCCGCTCGCGGCTGCAGGGTGTACGGGACGCGGAAGTAGTCGAAGAAGCCAACGGGATGCGTAGCTTCAAACATCGGTTCCCTCGCATTTCAGCCGGTAAGAGACCACGCTTAAACGCCAGGTACGGAAGCAGCGCGATCTCATAGCAGGACGGCAGGGGATCGCGGAAGGAGAACACGGCCTCCGTGTCCACGCCCCGTAGCGAGCGCAGGTAGTCACCCGGCCGCAGCGTTCCCGCCCGGATGTCACGGACGGCGTTCGGTACGTCCGTGGCAAGCCGTATCCAGCGGACACCCGGCCTGGCGTGCACCTCTTCGACAGGCGCGCCCACCTGATCGCGGAACAGGAGGTACGGGAAATCCACTCCCGCGGGCCGGCCGAGTGAGTGGTACCCCCACGTCCTGGCGTTGACGTCGAGAAGCTTGTACCGGCCGTCGCGCGGATCGCGCTTGTATTCAAGCTCGATGAGCCCGTAATAGCCAATGGCCTGGAGAAACCGGATCGACGGCGCCGCCAGTTCGCCAACAGAGACGGTCTCGACGTACGTGCTCGCGCGACCGAAGTCCGACGGGTGCTGGCGCCGCCGGCGCACCGTCATGCTCGCGACCGCCTGCCCCCGGCGGAAGAAAGCGCAGTACGCGTACTGTTCCCCGCCACCTCCCGGAATCAGTTCCTGGATGATGACCTCGCCGCTCCTGACGATCCCCGCGGCACGGCGGAAGACAACGGCGAGCTCGGCCCTGGTATCGGCGCGCCACGCCTTCACCCCGGTGGCGTAGAAGAAGTGCTCCTTGATAGCTGGCTTGATGACGAAAGGCCCGTCGCTGTCGACACTGGCGAGATCCGCCTCGGTCGCCGGGAACCAGGTCCGGGGTATCGGGATGGATAGCCGTGTGGCCAGCCGGTAAGTCTCCCGTTTGTCCCACGCCTGGCTGATCGCCCCCATGCCCGGCACCGGCACCCTGAAGTCGCTGAGCAGCGCTTCGCGGTTGGCGGCGAGGGCAGCGACGTTCTCGTCCCTGGTCGGGTAGAGCACCCACCTCGCGGAATGCAGCCTGTCCCGCGTCAGCGCGAGCGCGCTGAGCAGCGATGCCTCCGTCCGCAGATCGCGGACGCGGACCACCGTCTGCACGAATCGTGACGCCTGGGCGACCGAGGCCTCGTCGTCAACGACGCAAACGGGAATGCCATGCCGTCCTAGGCTCCGCGCGATACCCAGCCCCTGATAATCACCGCCGATAACGACTCCGCCTACCGTCTCAGGAGCCGCGCCAGAAACCTCGCGCGCTGGAAGCGTGCTGTGCTCGCTGCCGCTGTCCACTCTCACTATTGACCGCATGGGCAGGCTACGCACCTGATCAGGTTCGGGGCTTCCGCGTGGCCCGCGGAACCCTCGTCGTGGTGAGAAGAGCTACGTCAGACGGGGTATAAGCCCCGCCCGGAGGCGGGCTACGCTTGCGAAATAGCTCAGTCGGCCCCGTAAGGGACGGGGTTCTTCCGTAATGCGCTGAGCGGCTTTATCTGTGGAATCGGGGCAATTTACCATCGACTGAAGGGCAGCTAACTGCATGCCTGGTTACCTTATCGCCGGCACGGTCCTCGCGGTGATAACCACGCTCGCGCTGGCGTGGAAATGGCAGCTCGGTGTCCTCCGCGCCGGAGTCTTCATCCTGGCCCTGTCGATGGTGACCGCCCTTGTGCTCAGTGCGGCCGATCGGCTGGCGCACTTCACGTTCGTCACGGGAACGCTCGCCATGTGGGGGATAACGGTCCTGGCGGCGGTCGCATGCCTGCTCGCCATGTTCTACAGGGACCCGGAGCGCGCTGCCCCGGATCGCGACGACGTCATCGTCAGCCCCGCCGATGGCCGGGTGATCTACGTGAGGCCCGTGCCGCCGGGCGAGGTTCCGGTAGCGAGTAAGCGAGGGCGCGCTGCCTCGTTGCGGGAGTTGCGAGGCACCTCGCTGTGCGATACCGGCGCGACGGCCATCGGCATCTCGATGAACCTGCTGGACGTCCACGTGAATCGCGCGCCCGTCGCCGGCCGTGTGCAGCTATCCGAACGGATGCACGGCACCTTCGGGTCGCTCAGGAACCCGGACATGGTCGGGTCCAACGAGAGGGTGACGACGGTCATCGAAGCCGGGGACCTGCAGGTCGCGATCGTGCAGATCGCCTCGCGCCTGGTCCGCCGGATCGTGTCGTTCGTGTCCGAAGGCGACGAGTTGCGGCTTGGCCAGCGAATCGGGGCGATCCGCTTCGGCTCCCAGGTCGACTTGCTCGTTCCGGCGGGAACGCGCATAACGCTCGCTGTGCAGACGGGCGACCGGTTGGTAGCGGGGCGCACCATCGTCGGCGTGGTGGCGGGCGAGCCGGCCGCGACCGGCGCATTCCCCCGCGCTGACGGTGCCGCGGTGGCCTCGGCCGCGCGGCGGGACGGATAGTCCCGTGATCAGGTCCGACGCCCATACCGAGGGTCTGTGCCCGCCGGGGTTCCAGACGTTCGATCTGGAACTAACCGATCCTCGCTGGGCGGAGTTCGCGGCGAGCCGTCCGGACGCGCTGCCTTACCATCATCCCTCGTGGTTGCGGGTGCTACGAGAAGCGTGCGGATACCGCAACGCCACTGTCGGCTGCGCCGACACCGCGGGACGTCTGTGCGGGATCCTTCCCTTGGTCGAGAAGAACAGCATCCTGACGGGCCTGCGGCTTTCGTCACTGCCGCACACCCCCGCCGCCGGCCCGCTCGCTTCGGATGAAAGCAGCTTGCGCGCCTTGCTCTGGGCCGCGAAGGAGCGGGTCGACGCGGGCCGGGCACGCTGGGTTGAACTGAAGGTCAGCGAGCCGGGTTTCGGCCCTCTCATGGACGGATTCAGCCGTCACGACGGCATCCCGACCTATGTGCTGGATCTGCCCGAGAAGCCGGAAGATCTGCGGTTCGGCAATTCGCGCCATCACGCCGCGATAGCCAGGGCCGTGCGGAAGGCAGGCCGGCTCGGCGTCACGGTCAGGCCCGCGTCATCGCTTGCCGACGTCCGCCGGTGGTACCGGCTTTACGTCGGGACAATGCGCGCGCATGCGATCCCGCCCCGGCCGCTTCAGTTTTTCGAGCGCATGTGGGATGTGCTGGCACCGCCCGGCCGGCTGCGCCTGCTACTCGCGGAGCGGCAGTCAGGCGGTCAGGTGCAGCTGCTCGCCGGATCGCTGTTCCTCATGTACGGGCAGACGGTTATTTTCGCCTTCAACGGCCGTGACCGCAGCCAGCTTCAGTTCCGGCCGAATGACGCCATTCACTGGACGGCGATCATGGACGCATCTGCCTCTGGATTCCGGCGATATGACTTTGGGGAGGGAACGGGTGACAACGCTGGCCTCCTGGCGTTTAAGGAAAAATGGGGCACCAGGCCCGTCGATATGTACCGCTATCACTATCCGCAGCAGCCCCGGATGGACCGAGGAATTCTCGCGTCCGGGCCCCTGCAGCGAACGCAGGAATACGCGTGGCGACTGCTGCCGCCAGCCATGACGACAAGAATGGGACGATGGGCCTACCACCTACTGTAGATGGCACTGTGCGCCGTATTACCGTGCTCGGCACCGGCTACCTGGGGACGGTACATGCCGCGTGGCTGGCCGAGACGGGCTTCGATGTACTCGGGATGGACGCCGACTCGGCGAAGGTCGGCGCGCTCAGCCGCGGGGTGCTGCCCTTCTACGAGCCGGGACTCGAGCCGCTGCTGCGCTCCGGCCTGAAGTCGGGACGGCTTTCCTTCACCACGTCCTACGCGGAGGCGGCCGCCTTCGGCGACCTGCACTTCATCTGCGTGGGCACGCCGCAGCGGGCGGGCTCCTACCGCGCTGACCTGTCCCAGTTGCATAGCTGCCTGCGCGCGCTCGGAACGCTGCTGGACCGGCCGTGCCTAGTCGTTGGCAAGTCCACCGTGCCGGTAGGGACCGCCGAGACGCTGGCCGAACGGCTGTCGGTCATCTCTCCCGCCGGCGCCGCCTGCGAGCTCGCATGGAACCCGGAGTTCCTGCGGGAGGGGCACGCCGTCCACGACACGATGCGGCCAGACCGGATCGTCGCCGGAGTGACCTCGGCGCGCGCGGAAGCCGTGCTCCGTCAGGTGTACGCCAAGCAGATCGCGGCCGGCGCGCCATTCCTCGTCACCGACCTAGCTACCGCGGAGATGGTGAAGGTGGCGGCGAACGCCTTCCTGGCAACGAAGATTTCCTTCATCAACGCCATGGCAGAAGTGTGCGAGGCGACGAACGCCGACGTCACGATGCTGTCGGAGGCGCTGGGGCTCGACCCGAGGATCGGCGCCGCCGCGTTGCAGCCCGGCCTCGGCTTCGGGGGCGGCTGCCTGCCCAAGGACATCCGTGCGTTCATGGCCCGTGCAGAGGAACTTGGAGTGGAGCAGGCTCTGTCGTTCTTGCGTGAGGTGGACGCCATCAACATGCGGCGCCGGGCCCGCATGGTGGACCTGGCAAGGGAGCTGGCAGGCGGGTCGCTGCGCGGTCAGACGATCGGCGTGCTCGGGGTGGCGTTCAAGCCCGATTCTGACGACATCAGGGACTCGCCGGCGCTTGACGTCGCGGCGACCATGCATCGTCTCGGCGCGGCGGTCACCGTGTACGACCCGGTTGCCCTGGTCAACGCCCGCAAGGCGCACGCCGAGCTGAACTACGCCGGCTCGGCGCTGGAGGCCGTCACGAGCGCTGACGTGACGCTGCTGCTGACCGAGTGGCAGGAGTTCCGCGACGCGGACCCAGAGGAGCTTGGCGGGGTGGTAGCCAAGCGCAACATCGTCGATGGCCGGAACGCACTGGACCCGGACCCCTGGCGGGACGCCGGCTGGACCTATCGCGCCCTCGGCCGGCCATACTAGACACATCGCCGTCCTGGTCAGGTTCGGGTCGTCGGCTCCCGGTTCGCATGCCCCGGTCTCACGCGGCGTACCGGTAGAGCGCCTCGCCGGCGGCGCGGCAGACTACCGGTGGGCCGTGGCGGATGACAGACGCCAGCCAATGACCGGCCTTGCCGCCCATTGAGGGCGCCGGTTCCGGCCCGGCACCCAGTGTCCCGTAGCAAAGCGGCTGCTCGACCGCTCCCCATGATCGCTTGAACATACTGAGTCCTTCGCTGCCGGGATCTGTTCGGCCGAAGTCGAGCGACCGGGAGCCCTGCTCACAAGCTGTCTTGATGAGGTGCCACGTGATCAGGTTGTTTGCGCGCAGCGACCATGCCCTCTCATCGGAAGCGCTGAACTTGGAGATCGTCGTCCCGTTCCACGACAGGAACACCTCGGCGGCGACGGGGCTGCCTGATGCTTCCGCGATCAAGACTGAGCCCAGTCCTGTGCGTATCACAGATTCCCACAGCATGCGGAAGAAGCGGCGCGGCTGAATCGGTACCCCGAACCGGCGCCGGGTCCGCAGGTGAAGCCGGTAGAAAGTGTTCACCAGGTCTTCGGGGCTTTCCGCCTGGCGGATCGTGACCCCTCTTCGTTCCGCCTGTGCGATATGCCTCCGCACTGAGGAACGGAAACTGGCGTAGACCCGGGCGGAATCGCGCTCGAGAGGGATCACATGCCTGAGCGCGCCGTGGCTGACGGACGAAGCGCCCTCGATCGGCGCGCGGACTTCCACGCGCTGGACGCCCGCGGCCTTACTCGCCTGCCGCAGAGCGCAAACGAGGTCTGTCTCCCCCCGCGGAGCCGGAGCGAGAGGCGGACAGTAGTCCGTATACGGAAGTGCCACCCACTTAGGCTCGCCCCGAAGATGGCGCACCTCGACTACCGGCAGGCCAGCCTGGATCTCCCCTGCCGCGCCGCTAGTGGCTACCGCGAAAGCGCGGAAGCCATAGCAATCAGCGATCAGCACGCCCCAGGACGGGTGATGAAACGGCGTCGCCGACGGCTGCCTTGCCACGAAGTCTGCCCATCGAGGATCGGTCAACTCCAGAACGGTGACGCTCATGCGCTCCTCGATCCGGGCGGCACAGGCATGTCCCAAGGCTGCCTTGAATGCGCCGGCCTCCACAGCCCCCGCCTGTCGTAGCTGTCCTCATCAAGGTGAGGGTTCTCTCGGCCCGGCTCACTCACCCGGGATCAGCAGGGATCTGCATGGTGAGACAGTGGATGGTCCCGCCCGCATTGGCGGCGATGCGGGCGTCGATCCCGATGATTTCGTGGTCGGGCATCACCTGCTGGTACGTGGCGAGCGCAGTGGCATCGCGCTCAGGAAAGCCATAGGTGGGGACGAGCACCCGGTGGTTAACCGTGAGCGCGTTGGTGTAACTCGGCCAGATCCGCGAAACGCCCCAGTTGCAGTACGCGGGCACGCTGGGCAGAGCCACGACGCGATAGGAGTGCCCCGCGGCGTTGCGACTGGCGCGAAGCACCTCGGCTACCTCTGTCAGCCGTCGGCCGTTGATAACGGAACGTGGTTCCGTGACCAGGATCGTGTCTGGAGTCGCCAGCTTGGCAAACACGTCGACATGGCCGGTGCCCTCCATGCGGAGCGACGGTACGACGATCAGTGTCTCGGCGCCGAGTCCCTCCAGCAACCGATGCCGCACTTCGTCAACCGGCATCGGGAAATTCCGGGCGTACAGGCCCTCAGTGGTGATGATGGTGCCCTGCCCGTCCGACCAGAGGTTGCCTCCCTCTAGGTGCAGGGCAAGGTGGCGGCTAAAGCACCCCTGGTGAGCGGCGTAACGGACGGGGAAGCTGTCATCATTGGCGAAGGGTGTCGGCGGAGGGTCGAAGATCGCATCCACCATCACTCGCTGGCCGGCCTTATCAATGCAGGTCAACGGCCCATAATCCCGGACCCAGACGTCATCGCTAGCAGTGACCAAAAGCCGCAGCCGCCGGTCATCATGCCAGCCTTCACCGAGATAGGCGAGGACGGCAGGGGCATAGATGGCATGGGGAATGAGCACATCGACCCGTGCCGCGGGCGCGATGGCGGCGACCAGGTCGCGGTAGAAGCCCCAGAAGCCGGGGAAAAGTACTGGCCAGGTGATGACGACTGCCTCACTCGGTTCCCATTCGGCCGGCAGTCGCAGGATCTGGCTCGTCGTCGTGTCCGGCATTCCCTCCGCTTCGACCGTCTCTACCGGGCGGGACGTCAGTGCCTCTAGCTGGTGCTGTGCCACGGCGCGTGGCTTGTCAGCGGGCAACAGCCCCCAGCGTTCCATCCACCGGGCCAGCGCATCGATATCGGCTGGCGGGGCCACGTCGGCTCCAACCGGGTAGAGACGCTGGCATACCGGCATGAGGATCCGGTTGAACCGCTGAAGATGTTCAAACTTCCACCACGGCTTCGCGGCGTAACCGAATTGAACCGGACGGGCCAGCGTCATGGTGGCAGCCTCGCGCACCATTCATGACTACGGGAACCCCAGCCTGTACGAGCGGGACTACGCGTAATAGTGGGAGCCACCACGCGTCCGTTCGGAAAATCAAAGATCTTTATCCCGAACGTGCGCGTGGTGACTCCGCAGCTCCCGCCTCGTCAGCGGCGGGCCAGCCGCGCGAACACGGACCCGAGGACCACGACAGGAATCAGCCAGCCGAATCCGACGTGGCCGGCGATACCGCCGAGCACGTTGCCGACGATGATCACCGCGAGGACGCTGAGGATGATGAGGCGTGCCATGGGCAGGTGACTCATGCGGTTCAGGTCGCCAGCGCCGCCAGCGCCGAACACCGGACCGCCGGCCGGCGGGACGGGAACCGTGCTCCGCCCCGGCAGGTCGGTGAACAGGGCGGCGAGGTCGTCCCCTGTCCGGGCCTGCAGCGCGCGCCCGGACCGCTCCTCGTACTCTTCCTGCGTGAGCCGTCCGGCCTGGAAGTGCTCGCTCAGTTCGGCGATGGCCTGGTCGCGGTCAGCGTCCGACACCCGGATGCCGCCGCTGGGGAAGCCGTTCGTCGTGTCCATGGCTGCTGTCTCCTCGCTAGGTCCGTGCGCTGGTACCCACACTAGGGATACGGGCGGGCCGTGCCATCGGCCTGCGAGTTGACTTCATTAAGTCAACCCAAGGGTTGACTAGGGCGGAGAATGCTACCGGCGGCCCATCTTCCGGCCGAAGACGAACTTCTCCGTTCGGCGCCGAGCCGGCCGTCCGCCGCTCGTTCGAGATGGTCAGCGCGCACCCCGCGCCGTCGTTCGTGACCGTGCTCAAGAGGTTCGGCGAAGGCGACCCAGGGCTGCTGTCGTTCCCTGCCCCCGGCTGGACGCTCGCGCTTGACTTCCCGGCCCGCACCCCCGGCCTTGGCCCGCTGCTCGACCAGCTCGACCAGCTCGTCGTGCGCAACGGCGGCCGGGTTTACCTGGCCAAGGATTCCCGC
>NZ_JBARCR010000116.1:0-8058 GCF_049794275.1 Trebonia sp. | reverse complement strand
AGCGCCGCGCCGAGTTCCCGCTCGAGGCCCTGGATCGCGCTCGACACGCCGGACTGCACCACGTGCAGCCGCCGCGACGCCCGGGTGAACGACAGCTCCTCCGCGACCGCGACGAAGTACTCCAGGTGGCGCAGCTCCACACGCCTATCATCCCTCCCGCGAGACAGCTACGAGAGGGAGCCACCACGCGGCCGTTCGGAATAAGAGTTCTTTACCGCCAGTCATTGGGCGGAGTGGGCGACGAGCCAGGACGGTCCAGGGGTGGCGAGCCAGGACGATTCAGGGGTTCGGTCTGCCCGTATGCCTGGGGACGGGGCTGACCGTATGCCTGGGGACGAGGCTGACCGTATGTCGGCGGAACGCTGCGGCTGACGCGGATGGCCCGGGCGGACACCGCGCTGAGCAGCGACGCGATCGCGACGCCGAGTATCAGGTTGACGATGGCGGTCGCTGCCTTCTGCTCCAGCGGCGCGTTCGTGCTGAACGGGTACACCACCGCCGCCAGCGTCGCCAGGCCCACGATCCAGCCGAAGAAGACACGCGGCGCCGGCGCGCCGAGCTCCAGCAGGTACAGCACCCCCGCCGCGATAAGCGCGACAAGCGCCGCGAGGAGCACGTACTCGCCAGTGTGCGCGTTGCCCCAGGCGCCGTCGCCCGTCGGCGCCAGGATGGGAATGTTCAGCGCCCACCGGGAGACCAGGATGCCGACCAGCGCGATCAGCGCCGCCACGACAGCGGTCGCCGCCGCCCCGGCCCAGAACTGACCGGGGTCAGGCCGGACACGGATGGCACCCGCGCCGTTGGGCGATGCAGGGTATGACATGTGCACCTCGCACGGGTTTTTTAGCCTTGTCGGAGGTTGGGTACCCGCGCCAGCGCGGGGAAACCCTAGTCAAACCCTCCTGATTACATCTGCGGGAGCAGCATTACATCTGCGGGAGCAGTGCGGCGAGGAGTTCGCCGATGCGGGCGGCCGAGGCGCGGGCGGCGTCCAGCACCTCCCGATGGTCGAGTGGCTGCTCGCTCAGGCCGGCGGCAGGGTTCGTGACCAGCGAGATCGCGAGTACTTCCGCCCCGAGGTGGCGCGCGGCGATCGTTTCGAGCGCGGTGGACATGCCGACGAGGTCGGCGCCCGCGGTGCGCAGCATCCTGATCTCGGCGGGCGTCTCGTAGTGCGGGCCGGGAAGCATGGCGTACACGCCCTCGGTGAGGGCCGGGTCGTGCCGCCGCGCCAGGTCGCGCAGCCGTCTCGAGTACGCCTCGGTGAGGTCGGTGAACCGCGACGGGTACCCGGCGGGGATCGGCCCGGACAGCGGGGAGCGGCCGGTGAGGTTCAGGTGGTCGCTGATCAGCACCGGCTGCCCGACCGCGTACGCGGGGTTGATGCCGCCCGCCGCGTTGGTCAGCACGACCGTCCGGCAGCCGGCCGCGATCGCGGTGCGGACGCCGTGCACGACGGTGTGCGGGGCGTATCCCTCGTACATGTGCACGCGGCCGAGGAACAGCAGTATCCGGTGGTTGCCGTGCTTTATGTACCGAACGGCCGGTGCGTGACCCTCGGTCGTCGGCAGCTCGAACCCGCCGAGGTCGGCGAGCGGCACTTCGAGTTCCGCCGCGCCGATCGCGTCGGCGGCGGCCAGCCAGCCAGAGCCGAGCACCACGGCCGCGTCGAAGTCCGGCGCGCCGGCCAGGCGCTTCAAGGTGGCGGCGCTGGCTTCCGCCTGGGCGAAGGGGTCAGCTGCGTGCACGTCGGTCATGGTGCCGATCATCTCGCAGTGTGGCGGCGCATGTCACGGATCGTGTTATAAGCCTGTGATTAGCGTCACAGAATAGCGCGTAAACCCGTTAAGGCTTTTTCCGGCCTTTCTTGGCGAAGTTGCAGGCGGGTGAACTTCCTTTCTGGCAATGTTGATCGCCAGCGGTACATGTGGGCGGCACGGACCGAAGGGACTGCGTTGTCACGAAACCGGACAGCGATGCTGGAAGAGACAAGGCCACAGTTGGGAACGGCAGTTACGACGAGCGAGTCGCGGAGTCCTGCCACTGCCACAGGGGCCTACGTCGCAGCTGGCGGGCCACGCAGGCCACGGCGCAAGCGGGGCCTGATCCGCAGGACCGGCATCGTCTTCCCGGCGCTGGGCCTGGCTGTGCTCCTCGTCGCCGTGGTGGCTGGCGCCGCTTACGTGATGACCCCCCGGGGCGTCGGCGCGAGCAGCCTGGCCGAGGCCATCGACGCGCTCCCGCAGAACAACTCGGTCGCGCTGCTCGAGCAAGAGCGCACGACGCTGATCGACATGAGCAGCGCCGTCAGGACGCTCAGCGTGGTCGCGAAGCCAGCGACGGTGAGCCCGTCGGACATGGCCGCGGCGACGCAGACCGCCTCCTCGGGCACCTCGGGCACCTCGGGCACCTCGACCGGCGGCGGCGTCACCACGGTGAGCGCTCCGGCGCCCGACCCGGGGACCGCGCAGAGCATCGCGTACAACATGCTGCCGTCGTTCGGCTTCAGCCAGTCGTCGCAGTGGGGCTGCCTGCTCAACATCTGGAACCGGGAGAGCGGCTGGAACTACCAGGCGGAAAACCCGTACTCCGGCGCGTACGGCATCCCGCAGGCGCTGCCGGGCGACAAGATGGCCAGCGCGGGCGCGGACTGGCAGACCAACCCGGCCACCCAGATCAAATGGGGCCTCGGATACATCCAGTCCATTTACGGCACCCCATGCGGCGCGTGGGATTTCGAGCTCGCCAACGGATATTATTAAATCCTTCTTACGGCCAATAGAATTGCCTTGACAAAGGCAATTCCCGGGACAGCCTCGGCGCTTGCTCCGCAATGGCGGTCGACGGGCCATCGACCGCCCAAGTAGGGGGTCGATGGCCCATCGACCGCATTCCGCGTGGTGACGTGTAGCTGCGCTAGCCGTCGACCATCGTGACGACGGGCAGGAGCGGCCTCGTGTGTCCTGCGGCGATCGCCCTGCGGAGGTCGGAGAGCACTGTCCGCGACTCAGTCGCGATAACGCTGGGCAGCCAGTGCTGAACGTTGATGCCGTAGCTTTCCATGCGATTGTGGCGCATTTGCGTGGCTCGATAGTCAGCAGCTTGCATGTGGTACTCACGTGAATCAACCTCACCCGCGACACCCGCCCGTTGCCACCAGGCATCGGGCTTGGCGATAAAGTCCCCATCGGGGGTGTACAACCGGGCGTTATAGAGCGGCTTCTCCAGGTCCGAGTGGTCGATCAGCTTCTTGAGGCCGGCTTCGGCCGTCGACCGGACGCCGTCGCTCACCTCGGCCAGCGCTCTTCGCAGAGAGCGCGATCCGGCCGAGGGGCCCTCGTTCAGCTCGTCGATGAGCAACGGCAATGCGCATCGCTTCCACTGCAAGGCCGCACAGACCACGGCTTGCACGTCGCCGAACGATGTCATCGTCCGCGCCGCATCCGCGACAGCGCGATGCGGCGCGACGAACCGGATCGGCCCCGCCTTGTAGACCTTTTCGGGCATCCTGGTGGTGCGCTGTATCCGCACGAATCCTGTGCTCCGGCGCCGAGCGTCAGCTGGGATCAAGACATCGATGAGATTCAGCCCTGCGCAGCTCAAGTGGTGCCGCCGGACGGCCACCGCCCCGGTGATCACGCTATGCGAACCCGCGTACAGCAAGGCCGCCATGTCACGTTGCTCGGGAGTCGGGGTTCCGGTCATCGCCAGGTAAACGCCAGGGAGCATGGCGCGCCACGGTCCACCGGGGCGAAGCCGGTAGTCAATGGCCTTTGGCGTCAGCCCGCACTCCAGCGCCTGCCATCGGGCGATGACGCCGTACTGAGTCGGCAAGAGCGCGCCTAGGCGTGCACGGTCATAGTGGCAAATGTTTGGCATATGCACAGAGTGTCACTAAGGTATGACATTTCGGTGCAGGCAACAGGCTGCAATGCTGCCACCGCGCGGGAAAGGCACCGCCACCTCGTCGTCCCGAAGGCGGTCGATGGCCCATCGAGCGCCTTGCGTAGGTGGAAGGCCTCCCGGCCGCTGTGCAGCGTCAGCTGCAGGCCGAGGCGGACCGTTACCGCTCGGCCCTCGCTGGGAGCCGGGGCCTGGGGTGCCCGGACCGTTACCGCACGGCCCTCGCTGAGGCCGGACCGGTGGCCGTGGCCGTGGCCGGCGAGCGTGGGGCGGCGGCCGTCCCGAGATCCGCGGAAACGTGGCCGTCGCGGACCATGACCACGCGGTCCGCGTACGACGCGACCCGCGCGTCGTGGGTGACCACGACGACCGTAGCGTCTTGCTGGCGGGCCAGCCCGGTCAGCAGGTCCATGACCTTCTCGCCGGTCAGCGAGTCCAGCGACCCGGTCGGCTCGTCGGCGAAGACCACCTTGGGCGTGAGCGCGAGCGCGCGGGCGACCGCGACGCGCTGCGCCTCGCCGCCGGACAGCTCACCCGTCCGGCGGCCGCCCTTGTCACCGAGGCCGAGCCGGTCCAGCCATGTCCCTGCCGTCTTGTACGCCAGTTTCCTGCTGGTCCGGTTCAGCAGCAGCGGCAGCGCGACGTTGTCCGCCGCGGTGAGCTCAGGCACCAGCTGCCCGAACTGGAAGACGAAGCCGAACGCGGTCCGGCGCAGCCGGGTGCGTTCGGCTTCGCTGAGCGTGTCCAGGCGGCGTCCGTCGAACCACACCTCGCCCCGGTCGGGCTGGAAGATGCCGGCCAGGCAATGCAGCAGGGTCGACTTGCCCGACCCGCTCGGGCCCATGATCGCCAGGATCTCGCCCTGGCCGACGGCGACGCTCGCGCCGCGCAGGGCGGGGGTCTGGCCGAAAGACTTGACGATGTCGCGCGCCTCGAGCAGGCAGCCGGGCATGACAACAGGGGTGCTCATCGTGTGCCCACCGCCTCAGCTAGTTCCGCCAGCCGTGCTGACGTCAGGTCGATCCATCGGAGGTCCGCTTCCAGGTGGAACAGCGCGTGGTCGGCGAGCAGCACGTCGACCAGCGGCCCGGTTCGCTTGATTTCGGTGAGTTCCTGCATGCGCCGGATGTGCGCGGCGCGCTGAGTGTCGAGGTATGCCTCGGCCGGCTTGCCGAGCATGAGCGCGAGCGTCACCTTCGCGAACAGCACGGTCTGAAGGTGCGGCTCCGGCTCGACAGCTTCGGCTAGCCACGTGTCGACCTCGTCCCGGCCGGTCGCCGTGATCGCGTAGCGTCGTCTGTCCGGGCCGTCGCCCGGCTCGGCGTCCCCAGGGACGATCTTGCCGTCGCGGGACAGTCGGCCGAGCGTCGCGTAGACCTGACCGAACGGCAGTTGCTTGCCACGTCCGAAGAACGCGTCGTAATCGCGCTTAAGGTCGTATCCGTGGCTCGGCTCGCGTTCGAGCAAGCCGAGAAGGGTCAAAGGAACGCTCACGAGCTGACTATACCTTGAGTGTATACGCGACGCAAATACCTCGGATTGGCTGCTTTTTGGTCGCACAGGCGCAGTTTTATACCAATGTGACTCGTGTCACAGTTGCTACTAGAGAGTAACTATACTCCCTGGTAAACAGGGGGTTTCGCGTGCGGTGCGCCGGCAACGACGCGTCCAGGAGGGCCGAGAGTGCCGGAATGTGGTCACGCAATCGTTTGTTCCGTGGCATCGTTGACATCCGACAGCACCCCGCCCGCGTGACGATGACTGCCTGAGGCAGTCGGCACCCTGTCCCGTGCCTAGTCCGTGTGCTGATGTTTGCCTGCCGACGCCGGCGCGCGCGGAACCTGGCCATCAGGGGTGAACCCCGATCGCGTTAGGCGCGAACTACTAAAGGTTCATTTTTGGCACGGCATCTTTCCATGCCTTCGTTCATGAATGGCAAGCGTTCCAGGCTGATCATCGTTGCCGCGGCGGGGACTCTCACCCTCGCGACCGCCATTTCGGCGGCCGCCGCGACGCTGCCCGCCGGTTCCGTGGCGGGCGCCGCGGACGCGCACATGCTGACGCAGACAGTCCACGTTGACACGTTGAGCCCGGCGCAGCGCCTAGTCTCGTTCGACACGACGCGGTACGGCGTCGCTCAGCGACAGACATCGTATGAGTCGGCGGCCGCGAACGCCGCGGTCGCTAAGGCTGCCGCACAGAAGGCGGCCGCACAGAAGGCGGCAGCAGCTAAGGCTGCCGCCGCGAAAGCCGCCGCTGCCAAGGCAGCGGCCGCTAAGGCCGCCGCACAGCAGGCCGCCCAGGAACAGGCAGCCCAGCAACAGGCAGCCCAGCAGCAGGCAGCGCAGCAAACGACTGCCCAGCCCGCGACCAGCGCGCCCTCGGGTTCGCCGCAGCAGATCGCGGAGCAGATGCTGAGCCAGTTCGGCTGGTCGAGCAGCCAGTTCTCCTGCCTGCAGCCGCTGTGGGCGCTCGAGAGCGGCTGGAACATCTACGCGAGCAACCCCAGCTCCGGCGCTTACGGCATCCCGCAGGCGCTGCCCGGCTCGAAGATGGCGAGCGCAGGGCCGGACTGGCAGGGCGACGCGGCAACCCAGATCCGCTGGGGCCTGAGCTACATCCAGGGCACCTACGGGTCGCCGTGCGCCGCCTGGTCGCACGAGGAAGCGGACGGCTGGTACTGATCCCCAAGTAGTACCAGCCAGCGAGACAGCCCGGCCCGCGACCCCCTACGCGGGCCGGGCTCTTTTACGCCAGGACTGCGTAGCAGCACGCGCCGGAAGTCAGGACGGGATCGTCTGGAAGGTGTGCAGCATCCGCTCGAAAAGGGGCAGGAACTTCGCGTTCCACCCGCTGTTCGGCGCCCTGAAGTAGATGGCGTACGACTGCGGGCCCGCCGATGTCGGCATGATGAACAAGATGTCGTCCGTCAGCTGCTTGGGCTCTCCCGCAGGGGTCCAGGTGAACTGCCAGAACGACCCCTGGGTGCCCCGGACGGGCACGCCCTGGAGATGGTTCTGCTTGTACCCGGGGAACTTGCCCTTGGCCAGCGACTGCTTCTTGATGTACTGGGCCTCGGTCACCATGTTCTGGTAGGTGTGCGGCGTCAGGTCAACTTCTAGGAAGATGCCGCCAGGCCCATCGAAATGCGTGGCCTTACCAGAATGCGTCTCGGACCAGCCCGGCGGCACGTCGATCGAGAAGCCGCCCGTCGTGCTGGTGTCGGACGGCTGAACGGCGTCCGCTGTCCACCCCGACGGGAGGGTGGTGGACAGGGTGTTGAGCGCGTTCACCGACCCGAACGGCGTCTTGGGGCTCGGCTTCACCGTGTTCGCCGTCGTTCCCGATGCGGCGGCCCCTGGGTGGCGCAGCGCGAGCGCCGCCCCGCTGCCTGCCGCGGCTACTATCACGATGGCGCCCGCGATCAGCGCAATCTTACGGCCCCGCCGGGAGCGCTGCGGGCGGCCGACGGTGCCGGGCGCGTACTCCTGGGCGAGATCCGGGTACGGCTGCGACGGGCCAGCGTACTGCTGGTTCGGCCCGGCTTGCTGAGCGTTCGAGCCCCACTGCGCACTGGATCCCCATTGCGGGTTTGATCCCCGTTGCGGCTCGGCGCCCCACTGGTCACCAGACCCCGCTCGCCACTGCGGGTTGGAGTCGCTGTACTGCGTCGCTTCGTACGACGGTGCGGGCGTGGTCGGCGGGTCGGTACGAGCCGGCTGCGCCGCGGAAAACGACGGCCTGGGTTTCGGCGGTGCCAGGTTGTGCAGTACCGGGTCGATCGACGTCGCGGCGGCGGGAGCTTCCGGCGCGGGCAGATCGGAGACTTCCGGCGCCGCGGGCCCCGGTTCAGCAGCGGCCGGTCCCGGACCGGGGGCCGGCTCCGCGACGGCCGGGGACACCTGGGCGGCCGAGGCTACCGGAACTACCGGAACTACCGGAGCGGTCACCGCCTCATCCACGGCCGCATCGACCGCGGCGGCGATGCCCACGCCGGCCAGGGCGGCAGCGGCGACAGCCGCGCCCTCCCCGCCACCATGCTCCTCGCCCGCCACGTCCAGGCCGCCAGCGGCGACGTTGCCGACGGCCGCGGGAGCTATCTCTGCCGAGCCGCCCGGCGGCTCTTCCAGGGCCTCGTCCACGGCGGGCCCGGAC
>NZ_JBARCR010000115.1:0-2867 GCF_049794275.1 Trebonia sp. | reverse complement strand
TGATGACGTCGAGCCCGGCCTCTTCCTGCAGCCTGATCGCATCCCGCGCGGCGTCGTCGAGCACCGCCGCGTCAGCCGGGCCGCCGCGCCGGGCGGCACGGACCACGGCCTCGTCACGCAGCAGGCTGCCGACCGTCTCCGCCCGCGTCGCCTCGTCCCGTTCGTTCACGCACGCTCCCAGCAACGTCAGCGGATCTTGGCCAGCGCGGGTACCACCCGGGCCGGGTTCTCATTGAAGATCTTGATTTTGTCATCCTCGGTGATGAAATCGAAAGCTCCGATGATGGGCACCAGGTCATCGCTCGTCCGGCCGGTCTCCGGGCGGACCGCGCGGCCCGACCCCGGCGCCTCGGTGCCGAACAACAGCCGCGGCACGCCGCGCTGCTTGATGGCCGCCTCGAGGAAGTTCAGGTCGTACGCGCACGTGTCGTAGAACAGGTTCTCCGACAGGTCCTTCTGCGCGATGTGGTGGTCGGTCGGGATGAACCGGTCCAGCCCGCCGCCGCAGTGGCAGATGATCACCTTCAGCTCGGGGAATCGCTCGAAGACGTCGCCATGGGACAGGAACTGCCCGGCGAGGTACTGCTCGGTGTAGAAGCCGAGCTGGTAGTTGTGCGGCACCACCCGGAACCGCGGGTCGAGCGAGTTCGTGCCGTGCACGATCAGCGGGATGCCGAGCTCCTGGGCGCGCACGTAGAGCGGGTACCAGTACGGCTCGTGCATGCCGGGCGTGGTGCGCCGCCCGGCCGGGTCTGGGGACACGTACGCGGCGGCGAACCCGAGCTCGGTCACGCACCGGTTGAGCTCATCCAGGCAGTTGGACAGGTCGGGCGCGTCGGACAGCTGCGGCAGCATCGCCGCGCCGAGGAACCGGTCGGGGACCAGCTGGCACTGCTGGTGGATCATGTCGTTGACGTACCGGGTCCAGGCCGGCAGCAGGTGCGACTCCATCCAGCCCATCATCAGGAACGGGCGGGGCCCGATGATCTGCACGTCGATGTTCCTGTCGTCCATGTACTTGGCGTGGCCGAGCGCGGCCGCGCGGAAGTCCTCTTGTGTCACCCCCGCAGGACCGGCCTTGTCCTGGCCGATCGGCGAGGCCATCGGCGTGTTGGACCCCATCATGAGCACGAGGAAGGAGTTGGCGGAGAACGGCACCGACACGTGGCCGTGGACGTCGAGCACGCGGACGTTGTTGTACACGAGGATCCTTCCTAGTCAGAAACTCATCGGACGGTCACTCCCACCGGGCGAAGGCCATGCCGGCGCCCGTGCCCGCTGGTGTCCGGTAGCCGGGGATGTAATCGAGCACGGTCGCCGCGAGGTGCTCCAGCGCCCCGGCGGCGGCGACCCAGTTGAGGATCTCGGAGTTCCCCGAGCGCAGCTGGTCCCGCGGCAGGGAGCCGAGGACCGACGCGTCGCGGGAGGTGAGCCCCTCGAGGACCCGGTGGTCGAGGTCCTCGTCAACGACGAAGTGGCTGAGCCCGCCCGAGGCGATGACCGCCACCCGCGCGTCGCCAGGCCAGGACTCCACGGCACGGCGCAACGCCCTGCCGAGCTGGTAGCACCGCGTCGCGGACGGCACGTTCGGCGGGTAGTAGGTGTTCACGAAGACCGGCACGATCGGCGTGCTGTGCGGCAGCCCGAGCCGGTACCTGGGGAAGGTGAAAGCGTGCCCCAGGGTGCGTCCGGCGGCCTGCTGCCGCACCACGGTCAGATCGAAGTCGTCCCAGGCAAGCTGTTCAGCGACGTGCGCGCTCAGCTCCTGAGCGACCAGGTGCGTGGCCGGCTCGTCGGCGTGCACGGCCCAGTACGCGGCGCGGATGCCCTTGGGGATGCGCTGCAGCACTGCCTCGTCCGGCAGCATGTCCACGAGCTCGGGCCCGGTGAAGCAGGCGAACGCGGGGATGCCGTCGTCGGTGAACATCTCGCGCTGGTCGTCGCCGATCACGATCGCGATGTCCGGGCTCGCCTTGGCCAGCGAGACGGTCAGCGCCTCGATGGCTTCCTGACCGCGCTGATACTTCTGCTCCCAGATCTCGGGCGCGAGCTGCTCCCCGATCGCCGGATCCGCGGCTTCGAGCAGCTCATCGTACGTGTGGTACGCGGCGTCCCTGCCGAGCAGCCGCGGATTGCGCCGGTCGCGCTCGGCGTGGTCTAGCCACATGTCAACCCCAGAGCTCAGCTGGGGCGTGTGCGACGAAGCAACGCCGATCACAATATCTGCCATGCCTGACACCTCTTGTGGCGGTAGGTCGTGAGTGTCAGCAGAGTTTGGCAGGCCTGTTTCCCTCTGGTAGCGATCACGTTAGGAAACGATCAGTACCGTGTCAACGTGGGCAACAACAAACCCCCGCACACCCCGGTTGTGCCGCACCGAGTGAGGAGGCCGACGTGGAGAACCGGAACCTAGGCAAGAGCCAGCTGAGCGTGCCTGCGGTCGGGCTGGGCACCTGGCGGCGGCTGGAGGCCGCCGCGGCCGGCGGCCGGCACCGCGAGCTCATTGGTGCCGCCATCGCGGCGGGCATCCGGCTTATCGACACCTCGCCCATGTACGGCGACGCGGAGCGGCTGCTCGGCGCCGCACTAAAGGGCAGGCGTGACCAGGTCGTCGTCGCTGACAAGATCTGGACCCCATCTCCACAGGAGGGCGTGGCCCAGCTGGACCGCGCGGTGGACTGGTACGGCGGCCGGGTCGACCTGATGCAGATCCACAACCTGGTCGCCTGGCCCGCTCACCTGCCGATGCTGGAAGCCGCGAGGGACCGGGGACTGGTCGGCCTGATCGGCGCCACCCACTACTCTCCGGCCGCCTTCGGCGACCTCGCCGATCTCATGCGCACCGGCCGCATCGATACGGTTCAGGT
>NZ_JBARCR010000114.1:0-6122 GCF_049794275.1 Trebonia sp. | reverse complement strand
GCCTCCGCCTCGGCTGCCGCTGCGCCGGCTGCGACGGCGCGGAGCACTGCGGCCGCCTCGGCGGCCTGCGCCTCCGCGATCACCGCGGAGGCCTCCTCCACCGCAGCGACCTCGGCTCCGATGGCCCGGCTGATATCTCCGGTCAGGAAGTCGTCACTGATCAGCGCGCCACCCGCGGCAGAGACGGCATCGGCAAGCGGACTGGCCCACAGGTGCTCGACCAGCAGGAAGGCAACCGCATTCCCCGGCTCAACGGAGTTCATCAGGGCATCCACGCCAGAGCCCGCCGGTTCGCCGGCCACCCCATCGCCAGCCGCCTGCCGGCCTCCGTTCTCCGCCCCGAAGGGTGCGATGCCGGCCAGCAGTGAGCCGAAATCCTCGCCATCGCCGACCTCCAGCGCTTCTACCGTGCCGTCCCGGCCCTTGGCCACCAAGACCATGTCAAGCACGCGCAGCACGCCGCGGCCCCTGATCCGGTCGACCTCCGCCAGCAGGCGGCTCTCAGCATCAGCCTCAAGCCGGAAGGTCAGCGCAATCAGCTGCAATGGTGCGGTCATTCTCGCTCTCCTCCAGCCGATCTGGCGGGCCGCTAGCCACAGTGCCCTTGCCGCACTGCCTGATACCGGTCCGGATCCTCGCGCAGGCTGCCCGGACCCAGGGGCAGGGATCCGTTGCGCGGCCACCGTCAGTTCCCGAACGCGCATCCCAAAATCACGGCAGCGGCCGCCTCACGTCACCTCACCCAGCTGAATTAGACCACAAGGCGCGGCCGTGGAAGGGCTCTTGGTCATCCCGGCAACCCCGATTCCTATCCCGGCAGTCTCCAGGCGCTTCGCCGGGGGTGGAGGGCCGGTGTCCGATCCAGCGCTGGCTGGACTCCTCAACTTGAAGCAGACGGGTCGCTGGTCCGCCTTCTTGCCGAGACAGCATCCAGCGGCGGCACAGGCACATCATGCTCGATCTGACGCGCGATATGCGGCAGATGAGTATGTCCACTCAGGGTCAGATGAGGGCGACCTAAGCGATTCCCCCGCCGTCTCGCTCGTTGTTGAGAATTATAGGCCCGTGCAAGTGCTTCTTGCCGCAGACTGATCGAGAATCTCCTGCCCGCCTATTCTATTACGGCAGCCTCACTTCGGCTCGTGACCTGCGGTGATATGTTCACTGGGCCGTGTCTCCCCATATTCGCGCGGCGGTCATGCCGTGCTTTGCGCACCAGATGCTCGCCCGGGCGACCGCCATGTCCGATTTAAACGACCACCTGGTGTGCAAAGTTCGACCCCGGACTGCCCGGTCGGGTCCCGCCGATGAGCGTGCCGCACCCAGGTCAGGGGCACCTGTCATACCAAGATCGCTCAAGTCCGGATGGTCTCGTGCTTCGGTCTCTCCTGGAGGCCGAAGGTGCTGATCATATTTCCCTCGCTGATGCGGGAGTGGCGAGGTGACTACGTTGGAATGGTGCTTTATCTTAATGACCAGCACGGCATCCTGCGCCTGCAGGTTGCCGCGCTCCAAGCGTAAGCCACAAGGTTGACGGCTTCGTGACGTTGCGCACGAAGATCGCTCGGGGTACTGACCGCAAGCGGTCACCCATACACACCACTTCCAGCGTCCACACAGGAGGTGAGCTGAGGTGCCTTGGAAGGTCACCACCTCGGGCGGTGGCACATATCAGGGGATTGCTGCTTATATTGTGATCCTTTTCACCAGGTTTGGGTTTTTCATCGCGATCTACATTCTGATCGGCGTCTTCCATAACACAGCGCCTCCCCATATTCCGTCGACTCCAAATAGTCTTGCGTCGCTCCATAGCTGGGTGCAGTACCTCATTTCAATCTTCTTCTGGCCCCTCAGCTTTTGGCACCCCGTCTTGACATTGGGTACATGGACGTTACCGCAAGCATTACGTCTCCATGACTGGGCTTCCGGATCTTATCAGCACTCTGAGGCGTCGCTTTGTCCCTGAACTAAGGACTCGTGGTGATTCCGATGCAGCAGGTGCGATCCAGCTTCTGCATGGGCACCCGGCGGAGATGCGGGATCTCGACGGATCTCGACGTCACTGCAGAATGGCTCAGGCACGACTCGCGCGCATCCATCAGGCAGCGCGCGCGCACGAAGTCATTCGTCGACCAGGTGACGTTGTCCGCCGACAGTGGGCTTGTGCAAGCTGCGGTTAGCCGCGTTGCCTAACTCACAAGTGAGCATGGCATCTGGTGCATGAGAATGTGCCGAGGCAACGCCCTCAATTCGGCTACGACCGGGCGTTCGAGAGCAACCGGGTGGTCGCCCAGATCGATCCAGAACGCCCGGTTCTGGGGCGGTGTCAGTGCAGATGGCTTGAGCTTCCCCCGTCTTCCGGACGCCCTGATCATGCCCCAGCTTTGGGGATGCCGAATCGGGTGGTGTCGGGTTGCCCCGCCGCAGTTGTGGGCGGCCGAACCGCTGGCTCCGTTGTTGCCGGCATCTGACCCCTATGCATCCTTGGTCGTCATGGTGATGCCGGTGAGATGTTCGGCGGGGCTGCTAGTCCCTGCCCGGTTCGGTGTAGCCGAAGAACGCGCGGCGCTTGATGAGCTCGGCGACATCAGGGGGAACCATGCTTTCCCAGGAGTCGTCGTTCGCCGCTATCCTGCGGAGCACGTCCCGGCTGAAGATCGGCAGGATCTCTGGCCGGTAGTTGTCGAGGTGGACGAAACTGCCCCGGCCGGCGAGGTAGTCATACAGCGGCTGCAACTCGGGCCGGACCTTGATGTCATCGACGGTCTTGAGCTCGTCCTCCGGCGAAGGCTGCACAGGGTAGACATACAGCTTCAGGTCGTTCTTGAATAGCCGCCCGAAGCTCTCCAGGATCCCGCCCTGCAGTTGCGCGTGGTTCTTCTCGTCGAACAGGTCGATCAGGCTCGGCACTCCCATCACGATGCCGATCCGTTCGGTCGTTCGTTCGCTGAGGTAGGCGGCCAGCCGGTAGTAGTCGAAGTAGTCGGTGATCAGCACCGTCATCCCGCATGCGGAAAGCAGTTCCGCGCGGGCTAGGAAATCCCGCCGGTCCACCTGTTCTCCACCTGCGAGCAGGTTGCGCATCGTGATCTCAGTGAGCTCCAGCACCGGCTTCCCGGCCACGGCCGGGTCGGCTTCGAACTTGGCATGGGCCGACGCGAGCATGTCAATGTTCACGTGCGTCGGAGGGCGGAAGCTCCCTCGCTCCACCAGGATCGCCTTCTTGCGCAGTATTTCGCTCGGCTGCAGCACCTCACGGTCGGGGCCGAACATCGCCACACCGCTGAGCCCGACCTGCACGAGCTTGAGCGCCATCAGCCTGTTGTCCACTCGGCGGAACTCGATGCCGCGGAACTGGATCATGTCGATCTCGACGCGGCCGGTGGTCAGGCGGTCGAGCAGGTTCTCGATCAGCTTGTCCGGCTCGTGGTGCTGGAAGAACGCCCCGTACAGCAGGTTCACCCCGACTATCCCGAGCGCCTCCTGCTGCAGCCACGCCTCGACGTCCAGCATCCGCACGTGCATCACGATCTGGCTCGGCTCGTCGTGCGGCTGGGCCTGGAACTTCACGCCCATCCAGCCGTGGCACTCGTTGCCGCCGCGGAAGCTGCGCGCCACCACCGTGTCGGCGAAAGCGAAGAAACAATTCTCGTCGCCGCGCTTGTGGCCCAGCCGCTCCACGTTCAGCTGGAACTCCGTGTCGAGCATGCCCTGAAGCCGACCGGCGGACACGTACCTGTCCGCCTTGCCATACTCGGCGTCGCTCACGGCCATGTCGTAAGCGGAGACCGACTTCGCGACAGTGCCCGCAGCGCCACCCACGCGGAAGAACCAGCGAACGACCTCCTGGCCGGCCCCGATCTCGGCGATCGTCCCGTACCAGCGCGGGTCGAGGTTGATGCGCAGGGCCTTCTGATGCGTGTCTGATTCGTGAGCGCCCGTGATGAACTCGGTCATTCGTCTCCCTGCTCACCAGGCCTGCGGCCACCCCGTCCACGGCGACAGTCCAGACGGGAGTCCGACCCGGATAATCCTACTAATTCCGCCGCTTCTGGCACCAGCCATGCCAACGGCCAATCCAACAGTTCCCACGGGGGCCGCCTACACACCTCCCGCGCGTCGGCGTCATGAAGTACAGGCCCGGTAACGGCAGCGCGACCGTCCACTGAGGCAAACAGGGCTACATCGCAAAAGCGCGCGTATCTGGGCACATGAGCAGGTCACCACTTTGGCGGCTCACGCCGCTGCCTCCCGGGCGTCCCGTTAAGCAGCTGACGGGACCTTTGGAATGGCCCCGGGAGTTCGAAGGTCACGCCCGCCTGCCAGGCTAGTCCCAATGCCTCGACCTACCCCGACGACGATGACCGAGATGTCCGGCGGGCCGCCCGACTTCCGCGAGCTGGACATCGTGGCGGCCTTCGCGCAGACCGGCGCGTTATGAACAGTTGACCGGACGACGGGGCCGGTCGCTGCGGGCTGTTGCCATGGGTGCAGGTCAGCTACCGTTGAGTTGGTTCGGTCAGGATCTGGGGTCATGGAATCGTCCCGTGTAGCGTCCGGCCTCGGGGCCTTGAGAGGGGCCACCGACCACGCCAGCAACAACGACTGGCGCCCTGGCTCATAACCGGTTCGTTCGCGAAAGGGGTCAGTAACGATGGCCACCGACGATAGCCAGCAGGCGCCGTTCACCGCAGATTCGGCGCTGACCAAGGAAGAGATCGAGCAGCGAAACCTTGAAGTCGTCGCGGCTCACTTCCACAACGAGAACCCGGACGACGTGGACAAGGCCATCGCGCTTTATGCCCCGGACATCTGCTGGGAAGCCCCTAACCGTGGAGTGGTCTACACCGACGCCCAAGAGGTTAAGGATGCTTACATGGGGATCTTCCGCACGCTGGTGTTCCGGAAAATTACGAACCTGCGCCGATTCGCTGCTGGCAACTCCGTGTTCGACGACCTGATCGCTGAGGTTCACGTCGTCGGCAACGAGATGCCCAACATGCCGTTTCCGGTTGGCACCACGATGAACGTTCGCCTGGTTCACTGCTTCGAACTGCGCGACGGACAGATCACCCGCGAGATCGCCTACGAGATGTGGCGCGAGAAGGGCGGCTCGCTCGACCATGATGCAATTCCGGTCGGCGCAGGCGTGACCCAGTTTCCCCTGCCCGGAGATCCGTGACAGCGTCCCGTCCTGCCGAAACAGAAAGCGGTGCGTCGCACTCGCCCTCGACGCCGGGCGTTACTACGTCAGCCCGACGCGCAACCGCGACAGCATCCTGGCGGGCGGCCACGACGAGGGCCGGGGAAAGTTCGGTCCTCGCTGTATCAGACCGTCCACGATGCTGCCGAGCGGAAACGCCGGTTGCATCGCAGCGTGCAACGGGACATCCTCCCTTCGGCTACTCGTTGAGGAGTGTCTTTGAGGCAGCGGCCCCGGGGAGTCAGCCTTGGGGCGCAGGCTGGTCTATCGGTGCGGTGAGCTCGAGCTGAACGCCGTCGGGGTCTTCGAACGGCAGCACGTCGATGCCGAACGAGGACAGGCGGGTGATGGTGCCGTGGGGCACGCCCTGCTCGTCGAACAGCCGCACCGCCTGCTCTAGGTCGTCGCGGCTGGTGACGCTGAAGCTGAGGTGGTCAAGCCCGACCCGGTCCGGGTCGAATCGGTCACCGTCGGGCGCCATCGGCCGCAGCCCCATCAGCAGGTCGCCGCGGACCATGACTACGCCGCCGAACAGGATGCGGAACGCCTCGGCCTCGGACGGGTCGCCGGGCGGCGGTGATTCCACCGCGACCTGGAAGCCGAGCATGCTGGTGTAGAACTGGCGGCTGCGCTCGAGGTCTGTGACCGTGAGCCGCAGGTGATGCAGCGGACCAACCGCAACGTGCGCAGGCATATGCTGCCCCCTCTCCCACGCCGGAAGCCCGGCGCTTCACGCCAGCAGGCCTGGTACCAGCATCCCAGCTCCGGGCCCTGGTGCCAACGGGCACGCTGGGGCTCCGGGCCGCAGCAGGTGAAGACAGCCCGAACCGGATAGCCCGGCCGTCACGCTACGCGATGAATGCGCGCGGATGCCGGTGCACCCGGTGGGACGGTGATCCCATGATTTTGGCGGACACTG
>NZ_JBARCR010000113.1:0-9995 GCF_049794275.1 Trebonia sp. | reverse complement strand
GGCCAGCACCGCCGAGACCAGGCCGCGCGCGCCGAGCAGCTTGAACCGCGCCCCGAGCTCGCGTCGCACGGCGGCGGGGGAGACCTCCGTGCCCGCGAGGACGGCGCTAACGTCGCGGGCCAGGGCGACCACCGCGTGGCCGGCCGACTCGAGGTAGCAGAACAGGTAGGCGTGGCCGGTGATCCCCTCGCCGGTGTGAAGGTCAATGAGCACGAGCGGCGCTTCGGCGATACCCATGGCGCTGGTGCCGAGCACCCGGCGCATGGGCACCATTACCAGCACGGCGTCTACCGAGCGGATCGTCAGTGCGTCGCTCACGCCAGAATCGCCCGTCCGTCGCTGTAGATCGACAGGATGTCGAAGATCGCCCGGTTGCAGGGCGTGGTCACGCCCAGCCGGGCTCCGCGCTCGACGACGTCGCCGCTGAGCCAGGCGACCTCCAGGCGGCTGCCCTGTTCGAGGTCATGGTGCATCGACGACGTCATGCTTGCGGGCACCGTGTCGGTGAAAGCGAGCCGTTCGTCGGCGTAGTCGGCGGGCAGCGACACCCCCTGGGCCAGGGCGACCTGCACGACCTCGGCCATGACGTCGTGCAGGAAGGCACGCGAGCGGGGGTTGCTGCGGATCCGGCCGATCGGCGACCGGGCCAGGCTGGTCGTGCCGGACAGTCCGACCAGGAAGACGAACTTCTCCCAGACGGTCTGCTCGATCCGGTCGCTGGTCTCCGCGTCGATGCCGCTGTCGGCGCAGGCATCGCGGAACTGCCGCACGCGAGGCGAGAGCAAGCCGTCGTATTCGCCGAACACCAGCTTCTGCAGGGTGCCGGAATGACGGATAACTCCCGGCTCGGCGATGGTCGCGGCAATGTAGGTGACGCCGCCGATGACGTGCTCGGCACCGAGAGCGTCACGCAGGATGTCGTCCTTCGCCACGCCGTTCTGGAACGACACCACCGCGGCGTTTTCGCCCAGGAGCGGCTTGACGGCCTCGGCCGCATCAAGCGTGTCCCACAGCTTCACCGTGAACAGCACGAGGTCGACGGGGCCGATCTCGGCCGGCTGACCGGTGACCTGAACGGTGCGGAGGTGCACGTCGCCGAGCGGGCTCTCCACCCGCAGTCCGTTGGCGCGCAGCGCCTCGAGCTGCCGCCCGCGGGCCACGAACGCCACCTCATGGCCGGCCGTGGCCAGCCTGGCGCCGAAGTAGCCGCCCACACCGCCGGTGCCCATCACCGCGATCCGCATGAAGCCTCCGTTTAGTTGAGCAACTGCATCACTATATAAGCACGAGCTGCCGATTAAGTGAGAATATTTGTTGAGTACACGAACTACAATGGCCGCGTGGGACGGGTTCGCGGGTTCGATGTCGGTGAAGCCCTCGACGTGGCGCTTGAGCTGTTCTGGCAGCGGGGTTACGACGGCACGTCGGTCCAGGCACTGTGCCGTGCCATGGACCTTCAGCCAGGCAGTGTCTACGCTGCGTTCGGCAGCAAGCGGGACCTGTTCGTGGCCGCCTTGCGCCGCTACACCGAGACCGTGTCGGCCGAGGCGGTCGACCGGATCAACGGCGCGACCTCCGGACTGCAGGGCCTGCGCGACTACTTCGGCCACCTGGTCGACGCCATGGTCGACGGCAAGCGTGCCCGGGGCTGCCTGATCACCAATTCCCTGGTCGAATTTGCCGTGCGCGACCCCGAACTGGCCGGCCTATTCCAGTTGCACCTCGCCCGCCTGCAGACCAGCTTCGCCGCCGCGCTGGCCCGGGCGCGGGCCGACGGCGAGTTGCGCCCAGGGGCCGGTCCGGAGTCGGCGGGCATGCTGGTCGCGGTCGTGCAGGGGATGAACGTGATGGCCAAAGGCCGGCCCGGCCGCCAGGCCCTGCAGGACGTCGCCGACGCGACGCTCGCAGGGCTCGCCGCCCCGGCAGCGCAAGCCTGAGCGCTCAACCGACGAGCGGCTACTGGGCCGCCCAGGTCAACGGTAAGACTCATCCGGACATCGCCTGGAGCTACGACTTCCCGACCCGGCAACTGTTTCCCATCGCCGGACTGGTTGCCTCTACACCGGATGCGGGAATCGGGAATCGCTTGACCGTAACAAGTCGGCTTATGCCCGGGACTGAGTGTTGTGGGAGCGGTCCTGTATCTCTCGACAGTGGAGGAACATTGAGAATCCTGAATGACCGTCGGGCTCGGCCGGCCGGGCCAGGGGCGGCCGGAGATGCCCGCCCGTTCGGCGCTAGGCGCCTGCTGGCGTCCCGGTGGCGGATCCCGGTCGCGTTCAGCCTGCTCGCGGCCGGAGCCGTGCTCGCCGCTCCGGCGGTGGCATCGGCTTCGGCCTTGCCGTCTCCGGTTACCGGGCACGTCTACCTCGACGACAACACCGCGGGCTCGAACACGATCGCGGTGTTTGACCGGCACGCGGACGGGTCGCTGACCCAGCTGCCCGGTTCCCCTTTCGCCGCCGGCGGCGCCGGTGCCGGGGCGGGCCTGGCGTCCGAGGGCGCAGTGCAGATCGCAGACGGCGGCCGGCTCCTGCTGGCCGTCGACGCGGGCAGCAATCAGGTCTCGGTGCTGCGCATCCAGCCGGACGGGTCGCTGCGCCGAGCGAGTGTGGTGTCCTCAGGTGGCGTCCTGCCGGTCAGCGTCGCAGTGCACGGCAGCCTGGTGTACGTCGCTAACGCCGGCCCGGCCGACAGCAACTACACCGGTTTCCGGCTCGCTCCGTGGGGCAGCCTGACGCCGGTGCGCGGGTCGACGGTCGCGCTGCCTGCTGCCGCCCAGCCCGGTGACGTGCTGTTCAACGGCACCGGCACCAAGCTGGTCGGCACGCGGGTGGGCACCTCGCAGATCGACAGCTTCACCGTAGGACTGGGCGGCCGGCTGACGGCGGCCCCGGGCTCGCCGTTCACCGCCCAGGGAGTGGGGCCGTTCGGCAGCCAGTTCCGGCCGACCAACCCCAGCCAGCTGTTCGTGTCCAACGCACACAACGGCACCGGGCTGGGCACGGTCTCGGCATTCACCGACTCGGGCGGGGGGGTGCTCACCTCGATCGGGAGCTCCCCGGTGGCTGACCAGCAGACGGCACCGTGCTGGGTCACGATCAGCCCGGACGGCCGCTACCTGTTCGCGGTGAACACCGGGTCGGGCACCGTCTCGCGGTACTCGATCGCACCGGGCGGCGCCCTGACACTGCTTGGCAGCACTCAGGTCTCTGCTAACGGCGGCGTCGGAGCCGTCGACCCGGGGATGAGCCCGGACGGTCGGTTCCTGTACGTCAACGAGAGCAAGATCTCGTCGGTCGGTGCCTTCGCCGTCAGCGGCGGTGGCAACCTGACCGAGCTGCCCGGCTCGCCCACCCCCCTGCCCGCAGGGGCCACGCCGGCCGGCATCGCAGTGAGCTAGCCAGGAGCCTGCCGAGCTCATGCCGATGGCCGGTGACCGGGTACCCGGTCACCGGCCATCGCCTAGTGACGATGGTGGCCTGCCGCAGCACGCGACCGCTCTTGCCGCTCGCAGGTAACCCGGAGGTAAGACGACAGCACGTTTCTGCCGCTGACTAGTGCGATGGACACCTCTCTGCCTCACCCGGGCCAAGCTGACTTCCCAGGGAGCCTCACGATGGCACTGCGACCAGGAACTCGTTTCCCGGCTCTGGCACCCACACGCCTGCCGGCCCGGCGATGAGCGCGCCGGGCGCGTCCGGGGCACCGATGGCCGGGGACCTGGCCCGTGCCTGAAGACCCGGACTCAGAACTGGTCAGCCGGGTGCGCGCCGGCGATGAGGGCGCATTCGCCGAGCTGGCCGGGAAATACCAGGGCTCCATGCTGTCCATCGCCCGGGGCTATGTGCCGAGCGGCGCGGTGGCAGAGGAAGTGGTCCAGGAAGCCTGGATCGGGGTACTCCGGGGTATCGGCCGGTTCGAGCGCCGTTCATCCTTCCGCACCTGGCTATTTCGCATCCTGGTTAACCGGGCCATCAGCGCCGGCGTTCGAGAACGCCGGAGCGTACCCGTGGACGACATGGGGCCTGTCGTCGACGCTTCCTGTTTTAACGCAGGCGGCACCTGGCAGGTGCCGCCTGAAGCCTGGGCTGACCAGGTGGACGACAAGGTGATCGCGGCGAAGATATCCGCCCGGATCCTGTCTGCCATCGATGAACTCCCGCTCCAGCAGAGAGAAGTCGTAACGCTGCGCGACGTGCAAGGGCTGAGCAGCGGGGAAGTCTGTGCCGTCCTCGATATCAGCAACGCCAACCAGCGGGTGCTCTTGCACCGCGGCCGCAGCAAGCTACGCCAGGTCATCGGCTCCGAGTTCGGGAGAGTCCGATGAGCCGCCTGAGGTTCAGGCCCCGCCGGGACGTCGTCTGCCGGGAGGCAGTCGAGCTTGTCACCAACTACCTCGAAGACGCCCTATCACAGGCGCAGCGCCGCCGGTTCGAGGCGCACCTCGCGCACTGCCCTGACTGCCCCGAATATCTCTCCCAGATGCGCGCTATCGTCGCGCTGGCCGGAAGCATTACGCCCGATGACCTCACGCCGCGCATGCGAGGGGAATTCATCGGGCTGTACCGCCGGTGGCAGGCCGATGAGGCACACGACTCTCTGTAAGCTCCCGTCACCTCGTCGTAGCCCTCGACCTGCGCCCGCCGGCTAGCTCCAAGCGGTCGGCGCCCAGCGTCAGCGGGCTGCTGATGCGTCCAAGTCCCGGTTCCCGCACCGGCGGCAGTTCAGGCCGAAGCCGACGGGGTGGTGCGCCTACTTGACCGCGATGATGTCGACTGTCCGGATGTCCGGGGGGCTGGCGAGCAGGTCGGGAGCGACCTGGCCGAGTGCTGCCGGGATCTCGCCGTTCAGGTGAGCCTGCCGTGCGTCGTCGGTCTCGAAGGTGTCGAAGATGCCGTAGCGGGTGTCACTGATCTGGAACGCATACCAGGTCACGGTGCCCTGCTCGGCCACCGCGAGCTCGCGGCCTGCCTGCAGGAACGCGGCCAGTTCTGCGCCCTTGCCGGGCGCTGCCTCCAGCTGCGCGAGAATTCCCAGTCGAACTGTCATTGCCTGCTGTCCTTTCTCGGGTGCTGAGATGTCGCTCTGGTCAGATGCCGAGCTGGTCGAGTGCGCTGATGACCTGGGCCGGCTCGGTGCGGGTGCTGTAGTCGGGGTGCACGTCGATCCACCGCATGACATGGTTAGCGTCGAGGATCGCTACGGTCGGCATCGGCACGCCGGTGGTGCCGTCTGCGTTGACGGCCGTCAGGTCGAGGCCGAGTTCCAGCTGCGCGGCGCGGGCCTCATCCGACGGCTGGGTCAAGATGCCCAGGATGCGGGCGATGCCATTGCCGGGGTCGGACAGCACGGTGAAGCCTAGGTCGTGCTTTTCCTGCATGGACAGCGACCCGTCGGGAGCCTGCGGGCTGACCGCTGCCAGCCGGACGCCGCGTTCGGTCAGCGCCGGCAGCAGGTGCTGCTGGTAGGCGGACAGGGCCACGTTGCAGTACGGGCACCAGACTCCGCGGTAGAACACCAGCACCGCGGTGCCGTCCCCCGCCGCTTTATACAGGCTGGTCGGCGTCCCGTGCACGTCAAGCAGTTCAGCATCTGCGAGCTGCGTGCCGGGCCGGGCAACCCCGGCTGGCGCGCCCGCGGCGGACAGCACGGCCTGCTCCCGCCCGAACGCCCCCATCACCTCGTTCGGCGGTTCCTTGGCCATCGCGACGTGCATCTCGGCGACACGGTCGGTGATCACGGACTCGGCGGTCATCTGGGATCCCCCTGCGGTTGTTGTCAGGCCTGGCGGCCACCTTTTTGCTGTCCGCCTATCAGCGTCCGCGCATGCCGGGCTCTTACCACACCCCGAGAAAAACCTCAGTGACTGCCCGCACGAATGATCATGGCCGCGAAGCAGGCGGGCAGCCCGTAGGGGTCTCGATCCTGGCCCTATACATACCTTGCTGCCATCACGAAACCGTCGTCCGCCCGGCGATACGCTTCCCAGATCTCGATCAGCTGCGCCGTCAGGCCGGGGATCGGCCCAGAGCCCGGGCCACGATAGGGCGCGTGCTTGAGATGCCACTTGCCCATCATCGGACAACATCGGCACCGAGGGCGACTAGATACTCGGCCATACGCCGCTCACCGCCGTGGCAGGCCTGCCAGAAAGCGTCAGTCAGCTGCTGCTGCGCCGGGGGCGAAGCGGCCAGCAACTCCTCGGTACGGGTCATCATGCCGAGCCCTGCAGCGTGCCAGAGCCGGTCAACTCGTGCACCGCGTTCCACAAGCAGACGAGCCACCCGCCAGCAGCCGTACCCGACCGCATCATCGAGCGGGGCGCCGCCGCCGATTGACGCCCCGGTCGCCTCAATGTCGGCGCCGCCGTCGATCGGCGCCCTGGCCACCTCGACGTCATCGCTGCTGGCTGCCCAGTGCAGTGGCGTCTCGGCGTGCCAGCTTCCTTCCACCGGGGCGCTGGGATCAGCGCCGCCAGTGATCAGGACGGCGACGACCTCCGGCCCGCGCGGGAAGAACCCAGGCCAGTCGGCCGCCATGTGTAGCGGCGTTGCCGAGCCGCCCTTGTCGTCAACGATCCGCGCTGAGGCCAGATCTGGATGCTCTCTCAGCAGCCCGGTCAGCGACTCGACCTCACCAGCATGGATCGTCTGCGCCAGCGCCTGGGCAAGTGGAGCGCTTTTGGACAGCCTCAGCCCCAGCTTGCCATGACCACTCTTGGCATGAGATGCGACTTGCCCAAGTCGGACGACATTGCTGTCGCCGGGGTCGTCGATGCCCGCTGCGAGTGGATAGAGGCTAGGTGGCTGCCGTCCTGGGGTGGGCCGCGACGAGCGCCGGCACGGTCACGCTCGGTCAGTACGAACAGGTAGTCCGCAGCCACATCGTCAGCCCGGACGACGCTGATTCGGCGATGCGCAGGACTTAGTAATGCTTAGCCGAACCTCTTACGTGCGAGTGCCGCGCCCTGTGCGAGCGCGGCGAGCTTGCCGTAGGCAATATCCGAGTGCATCGGCGCCATGCCGCAATTGGTGCTGGCGATGATCCTGTCGCGTGGCACGTATTTCATCGCTTCGCCGATCACGGCCGCCACCTGCTCGGGCGTCTCCACCTCGTCGGTCGCGACATCGATCACGCCGACCTGAACGTCCTTGCCGTCGAGGAGCTTCAGCAGGCTCATCGGCACGTGCGAATTGCGGCACTCGACCGAGACCTGGCCGATGCGGCTTTGCGCCAGCGCTGGAAAGATCTCCGCGTACTGGCGCCATTCGCCGCCGAGCGTCGCCTTCCAGTCGATATTGGCCTTGATGCCATAGCCGTAGCAGATGTGGACCGCGGTGGTGCAGCCGATCCCCTCGATCGCGCGGTGCAGCGCCTCGATGCCCCAGTCCTTGACCGCCGTCAGGTAGACGTTGAAGGCCGGCTCGTCGAACTGGATCACGTCGACGCCGTCGGCGGCAAGCGCGCGCGCCTCAGCGTTTAGGAGGCCGGCGAACGCCATCGCCATCTCCACCCGGTCGCCGTAATGGGCGTCCGCCACGGTGTCGACGATGGTCATCGGGCCGGGGAGGGTGATCTTGAGCTTGCGCCTGGTATGGGCGCGCGCGAACTGCGCCTCGGTCGCGTGCACGCGGCCCTTAAGGCGAAGCTCGCCGGTGACCTGCGGTACGACCGCCTTGTACCGGTCGGCGCGGATGCCGATCTCGACCTTGTGGGCGAAGTCGATGCCGTCGACGAACTCGACGAAGCCGTGCACGAAGTGCTGCCGAGACTGCTCGCCGTCGGTCACGACGTCGATGCCGCAGTCCTCCTGCACCTTGAGGGCGAGCAGGGTAGCGTCGCGCTTGGCGCCTTCGAGCTCGGCGCCGGTGAGCCGCCAGGGCGCCCACAGGCGGTTCGGCTCCGCGAGCCAGGTCGGCTTCGGCAGGCTGCCGGCGACGGTGGTGTCGAACATCGCTTCCTCCGCGCGAGTTTCTTGCGCGTCACAATACGCGTCAGATCGGCTACCAGCCATAGAGCCAGTCGTAGTCGGCGATGAGCCCAGCCCGAACGTCGGGATCCGCAGCTCAGGATGGAAGCAAGCGCTCCAGGCATTCACCGTTTGCTTCGCCGGGCGAATCCCGACACCGTGACAACCGCCACGGTCACTGACACACACGATCGGACGCTCCCCTGGAGACTGGTCTTAGTTTGGGTATTGGGCGGGATTCTGGAAGGAGCGGGCGAGCGCCGCGTAGCGGCGCAGGAACCAGGGGGCGGTCAGCAGGCCCAGGGCGATGAACGCGATGCCGAGGGCTGTCGACAGCCAGGCGGTGTCAGCGCTGGTCACGTGAATGAACGCGTACCAGTTGCTGCCGTGTGCGGTGACGATCGGGTGCCATACGCCGGGCATGATCACGCCGAACAGGCCCCAGGCGATCAGGCTCGCCGGGGCGAGCGTGAGCAGCCAGCCCGCCAGGATGTCAACGGTGCTCCACAGGAGGCTCCGCCAGGTGTCCGGGTCGGCCATCAGGGAACCGAACCGTACCCAGAAACTCGGCTCCCGTTCCTCCTGGCGGGCGGGTCCCGCGGGACGGGGAGCCACTGCGGCGGACCCGCACCAGTCGGCTACGTGGCGCCAGGCCTTGGCCTCAAGACCGCGCATGGCCCGCAGGGTGACAGCGGTGAGCGGCAGGCCCACGCCGAGCGGGATGAGGGCCACCGCTGTCAGGAGCACCGTCCACAGCACGAGGCTGGCCAGTGTGAACCCGAACAGGACCATGCCCCGCCCGGCCGCGACCGCGCCCTGGGTGGCCCAGTTCCCGGTGCGGCCGGGGATGTCCGTGGCTGTGTCTAGCTTGATCGTTCCGTTCATCACTATCTCCTTGGCTCAGAGCGCCCCGGCGGGACGCCCGCTTTCCGTCGTGTCGGGGCTTGGGGTAGTGCGGCCGGGTAGCCAGGACAGCCAGCGGGGCAGGTACCAGCACCGGTTGCCGAGCAGGGCCATGGCGGCGGGGAGGAGGACGCCGCGGACGATCGTGGCGTCCAGCAGGATGGCGGCCGCCAAGCCGACGCCGAGCATCTTCAGATCGACAAGCCCCATGCCGATGAAGATGGAGAACACCGCCACCATGATGATCGCCGCGCTGGTGACCACCCCGGCGCTGCTGGCGATGCCGGCCGTGATGGCGCCGACCGTGGTCTCGCCGCCTCGCCGTAGTTCCCTGATCCTGCTCAGGATGAAGACGTGGTAGTCCATCGAGATGCCGAACAGGAACGTGAACAGGAACAGCGGCACCCAGGGGGTGATCGCGCCGGATCCTTGGTAGCCGAGCAGTCCCTGGAGCCTGCCGTCCTGGAAGATCACGGTGATCAGCCCGTAGGCGGCGGCGACGGACAGGAAGTTGAGCGCGATCGAGACCAGCGGCAGGACCACCGACCTGAACGCGAGCAGCAGCAGGCAGAAGGCCACCGCTGCGACGACGGCAAGCACCAGCGGCGTGCGCCCGCTCAGCTGGCTGGCGTCGTCGTGATTGCTGGCTGTGTCGCCGGCCACCGCGTAGCTGACCCCGGCCCGGCCAAGGGTCTCCGGCAGGATCCGGCCGCGCAGCGTGTCCAGCGCGTCATAAGACGCGGTGTCGCCGCCGTTGCCCGCCAGCGGGACGCTGACGATCAGCGCCCGCCCGCCGGCGACGACGATGGTCGTGACCGGCTCGCGGATCGGGCCGCCCGCGGCGGCCAGCTTGCCAAGCTCGGTGATCGCGCCGGTGACCGCGGGTCCAGTGAGGTGCTGACCGGTAACGACCACCTCGGCAGGCGCGGGGCTCTGCGGGAAGGCCGCCTGGATCGTCTCGATCGTGGACACCACGGGCAGGCTTGCTGGGGCGTCAATCGCTGCATAGGCCAGCCGGATGCCCAGCGCGGGCGCGGCGATCGCCAGCATCACGATCGTGGCCGCGCCGCCCCACAGCAGCGGGCGGCGGACCACCCGGCGCACCAGGGCCGCCCACACC
>NZ_JBARCR010000112.1:0-6846 GCF_049794275.1 Trebonia sp. | reverse complement strand
GAGCCGGGGACCTGCGGGATCGAGGCGGCCTCGTCCGGCGGCAGCTCGTACAGGTCCTTGTCCACCGGCTCCGGCGGCTCGATCTTGTTCTTGACGCCGTCCAGGCCCGCCATCAGCATCGCGGAGAACGCGAGGTACGGGTTGCACGACGGGTCAGGCACCCGGAACTCGATGCGCTTCGCCTTCGGGTTCGACCCGGTGATCGGGATGCGGCAGCACGCGGACCTGTTGCGCTGCGAGTACACGAGGTTGACCGGCGCCTCGAAGCCCGGCACCAGGCGGTGGTAGGAGTTCACTGTCGGGTTGGTGAAGGCGAGCAGCGACGGGGCGTGCTTCAGCAGGCCGCCGACGTACCACCGGCCGACGTCCGACAGGCCGCCGTAGCCGACTTCGTCGTAGAACAGCGGCGCGCCGTCCTTCCACAGCGACTGGTGGCAGTGCATGCCGTTGCCGTTGTCGCCGAACAGCGGCTTCGGCATGAACGTCACGGTCTTGCCGGCCGCCCGCGCGGTGGACTTGATGATGTACTTGTACAGCATCAGCTTGTCGGCCATCATCAGCAGCGGGCTGAACTTGATGTCGATCTCGGCCTGGCCCGCCGTGCCCACCTCGTGGTGCTGCATCTCGGTCTCGATGCCGCACGCGATGAGGTTCCTGACCATCTGCGACCGCAGGTCGGTGTAGTGGTCCATCGGGGGCACCGGGAAATAGCCGCCCTTGTACGCGGGCTTGTACGCGAGGTTGGCGCCGTTCTCGTCGCGGCCGGTGTTCCACGCGCCCTCGATCGAGTCGAGGTAGTAGTAGCCCTCGTTCGGGCCGGTGGCGAACCGGGCGGAGTCGAAGATGTAGAACTCGGCCTCGGGACCGAAGTACGAGGTGTCCGCGATCCCGGAGCCAACCAGGTAGTCCTGTGCCTTGCGCGCGATGTTGCGCGGGTCGCGGGTGTACGGCGCGCCGGTCAGCGGGTCGTGGACGAAGAACGTGAGGTTAAGCGTCTTGTGCTGACGGAACGGGTCGAGGACCGCGGTGGCCGGGTCGGGCAGCAGCAGCATGTCCGACTCGTGGATCTGCTGGAACCCGCGGATGGATGATCCGTCGAACATCCGGCCCTCGGTGAAGACGTCCGCGCCGAACGACTCGGCCGGAACGGTGAAGTGCTGCATCTGCCCCGGCAGGTCGCAGAACCTGACGTCAATGAACTCCACCTTTTCCTCAGCGATGAAGCTGAGGACCTCTTCGGCACTGCTGAACATCAACCCTCCCAGAGAACAGGGCGCGCATAGTTAGGACAATCTCGGTATCTTCGTCGGACCCAGCTTCGGAGGCTAGCTGTCCGCAATTTCCGCGCAGTATCCGCGATGTTTCACCGGTGTTACGCATGCTACGCAGCCCCGCTCGACCTGCCGCGATCCGCGTCGCCAGGGAGCGGCCGCACGCCGGAGAGCCGGCTGCGGATACCGTAGTCCTGTGGCTGGAAAAACCCCGGACCGGCAGCGGGCGAGCGCGGCGCGCGTGGCAACCGCACCTGATGCCGTCGCGGTTGATAATACGCCTGATTACCCAGGCAAGCGCTTCGGCTTGCCCAAGGACGGGCCGATGTCGGTGGCGCCCTTGGGCAGGCGGCTGGCGGCGCTCGTCGTCGACTGGGTGCTCGTCGAGTTGATCGTCGCGGCCGTCACGCGGCACTCGATCTTCAGCGGCACGCAAGACGCGCACTACTTCAGCACGATGTACTGGACGCTGCTCGTGTTCGGCCTCGAGGTCTGGCTGCTCACCGCGATCAGCGGGATCACCGTCGGCAAGCGCCTGCTCGGCATCCGGGTCATCAGGACCAACGGCAGCCGCCCCGGCTTCGGCTGGGCGCTGCTGCGCACGGTGCTGCTGTTCTTCGTCGTGCCGCCGCTGCTGTCCGACCGCGACCTGCGCGGCCTGCACGACCGCGCGACCGACACGATCGTCGTCAGGATGTAGGCCCGCGGTTAGCGGACCTTCGGCCGCGGCATCTTCGGCTGGCGGGCGCCCTTCGGCAGCGGGCCCTTCGGCATCTGCATGCTCGGCTGGAGCGCCTTCAGCCGGTAGTTGAGGTCGCTGACCGCGGCCGGGCGCAGGTTGCGCGGCAGCCGCATGATCTTCCGCTGCAGCTTGTTGACCGGGATCTGGCCTTCTTCGTTGCCGACCTGGAACTCGAAGATCGGCACGTCGTGCGCGACGCGCGCGGTCTTCTTCTTCTCGGCCGCCATCAGCCCGGCCAGCCGCGACGGCGCGCCCTCGCCGACCAGCACGACGCCGGCCCGGCCGACCGCGCGGTGCACCACGTCCAGGTTCCTGTTGGCGGTGACCGCCGGGGTGACCGTCCAGTTGCCGCGCATGCCCTGCAGCACCGCCGCGGAGGCCCCCGGCTGGCCCTCGATCATGGCGAACTGCGCGCGCTGCGCGAACCGCCCGAACAAGATCGTCGCCGCCAGCAGGCCGAGCAGCACGCCCAGCGGGATCAGGAAGGCGGCGAGCCCGGTGAACAGCCCGACCAGCACCGCCACGACGATGATGCCTACCGCGCTGCCGATGATGATCGGCATCGCCTTGCGATTCTGCTGGTTGACCAGGCCAGCGACCATGCGTATCTGCTTCAGCCGCCCGGCATTCTGCAAGTCCTCAGCGCCGTACTTGTCGACCACCGGCTCAGCCTTCCTTCATTCGCGCGCACCAACACCCAGAGCATACGGTTTCTCTGGCCGCTGGCAGTAAACACTAATTATCCCGAACGTATGCCGCTTACTCCGGGTCCGCCCCGCCGGCTCCCTGGCGCGGGTAACGCCGTCGCGCGCTGCTCGATCGCCTGCGCGTACAACCGTCCCGCACGGTAGGAAGAGCGGACCAGCGGACCGGACATGACGCCGGCGAAGCCCATCGCGAGGGCTTCCTCGCGCAGCTCAACGAACTCCTCGGGTTTCACCCACCGCTCCACCGGGTGGTGCCGCAGCGACGGCCGCAGGTACTGGGTGATCGTCAGCAGGTCACAGCCCGCCGACCGCAGGTCGGCCATGGCGGGCGCGATTTCCCCGCGGGTCTCCCCGAGCCCGAGGATCAGGTTCGACTTCGTGACCAGCCCGGCCTCGTGCGCCGACCGCAGCACCGCCAGCGACCGCTCGTACCTGAAGCCCGGCCGGATGCGGCGGAAGATCCGCGGCACCGTCTCCAGGTTGTGCGCGAACACCTCAGGCGCAGCGCTGAACACCTCGGCGAGCTGAGCGGGCTCGGCGTTGAAGTCCGGCACGAGCAGCTCGACCCCGCAGCCGGGCACCGCCGCGTGGATCTCCCGCGCGGTCTGCGCGTACAGCCAGGCGGCGCCGTCGGGCAGGTCGTCGCGGGCCACCCCGGTGACCGTGGCGTACCGCAGCCCCATCGCGGCCACCGACTCAGCGACGCGCCGCGGCTCGTCCCTGTCCAGCGGCAGCGGCTTGCCGGTGTCGATCTGGCAGAAGTCGCAGCGCCGGGTGCACTGGTCGCCGCCGATGAGGAAGGTTGCCTCGCGGTCTTCCCAGCACTCGAAGATGTTCGGGCAGCCGGCCTCCTGGCACACCGTGTGCAGGCCCTCCGCCTTGACCAGGTTCTGCAGCTCCGTGTACTGCGGCCCGGTCCGCACCCGGGTCTTGATCCACGGCGGCTTCCGCTCGATCGGGGTCTCGCTGTTGCGCGCCTCGAGGCGCAGCAGCCGCCGTCCTTCCGGGGCCAGTTCCGAGGTGCTCACCACGTCTCCAGCCTATGCGGTCGCGGACTCGGGAACCGCCGCGAGGAGCGGCTCGACCGTGTGCATGCGCCGCCAGGTGCGGTAGCCGAGCGCCGCGGCCAGGTGCCGCTCGAGCAGCGGTGTGACGTCCGCCACCGAGACCCGGATGCCGGTCTCCGCGGTCAGCGAGGTGGTGCCCGCGTCCCGGATGCCGCACGGCACGATCCGGTCGTACCAGGACAGGTCGCAGTCGCAGTTCAACGCCAGCCCGTGCATGGTGACCCCGCGGGCCACCCGCGCGCCGATCGCCCCGACCTTGCGGTCGGGCTCGCCCCCTGAGCCGGGGATCCACGTGCCGCTGCGCCCCTCGACGCGGACCGCCTTCAGCCCGAACTCGGCGCAGACCCCGATCATCGCCTCCTCAAGCGCCCGGACGTAGGCCACCACGTCGACCGGCTGGCGCAGCTTGATGATCGGGTAGGCGGTCAGCTGGCCGGGCCCGTGCCAGGTGATCTTGCCGCCCCTGTCGACGTCGATCACCGGCGCGCCGGGGTCGCCGAACGGCCGGTCGCCCGCGGCGGTCCGTTTGCCCGCCGTGTATACCGGCTGGTGCTCGAGCAGCAGGCAGCAGTCCGGGAGCACGTCCTGGACCCGCCGGGCGTGCACCGCCCGTTGCAGGTCCCAACCGGCCACGTAGTCCACCGCGCGGCCGCCGAAGCCGGCATGCGCGTACACGAGTTCGTCGGTCACATAATCGAGATTACGTCGCATGTGAGACCGGCGCGTCAGCTGGGAACAACCCAAAAGTGATCAATGAGGCTGATCTACGCGAGCTGAGCGCGGCGCAGCGACGTCAGCTGGCCCGCTCGCTGGCCGTCATCGACTACCCGGACCCGCTACTCGAGGTCACGCTGGCCAGGGGCCGCAAGCTCGGCGCGCTGTTCTCGATCGTCGCCTGCACCGTGCTTGTCGGCTGGATCATCGTGCTGCTGTTCACGCTGCACAGGTCCTTCCACGCGCACTACTGGCGGCTGGCCTGGGTCGGCTTCGACGTCGTGCTGCTGTTCGGCTTCGCGGCGACCGGCTGGGCGTTCTGGCGGGGCCGCCAGATCGTCATCGCCTGCCTGCTCGTCACCGGGACGCTGCTGTGCTGCGACGCCTGGTTCGACGTGATGCTCGACCTCGGCACCAGCGGGCAGTGGGTGAGCATCGCGTCCGCGCTGGTGGTCGAGCTGCCGATCGCGTTCCTGATGTTCGCCGCGGCCCGGCGGCTGATCCGGCTGTCCGCGCTCGTGGCCGTGAGCGGATCGGCGGCCGGCGAGCCACCCCCGTCCCTGTGGCGAACGGCCCTGGTCGGGGACCGGGCGGCCAAACCGCGCTAAGGGGACTACCCGCCTCCCGCGCCGCCCGGCTAGCCTGTCGCCATGGCTACCGATTTCACCGAGGAGACCGCGGCAGACGCCGTCATCGAGAGCTTCGGCCCGGACACCGATCCACGGCTGCGCGAGATCCTGACCAGCCTGGTGCGGCACCTGCACGCGTTCGCGCGCGAGGTGGAGCTGACCATTCCCGAGTGGGAGTACGCGATCCAGTTCCTGACCCGCGTCGGACAGCGGTGCGACGACGAGCGCCAGGAGTTCATCCTGCTCTCGGACGTGCTCGGGATGTCGATGCTGACCGAGACGATCAGCAACAGGAAGTTCGGCGTCGCGACCGAGTCGACGGTGCTCGGGCCGTTCCACGTGGTGGAGTCGCCGGTGCGCTCGCTCGGCGACAACATCGACCTGGTGGGCACCGGCACCCCGTGCGTGATCACGGGCCGCGTGGTCTCGGTGGACGGCAGCCGGATCCCCGGCGCCACTATCGACGTGTGGCAGGCCAACGACCAGGGATTTTACGACGTGCAGCAGCCGGACGTGCAGCCGCGCGCGAACGGCCGCGGGCTGTTCACCGCCGACGCCAACGGCGAGTTCTGGTTCCGCACGGTCGTGCCGAGCTACTACCCGATCCCGACCGACGGCCCGGTCGGCGAGCTGCTGATCGCGACAGGACGGCACGCCTTCCGGCCCGCGCACATCCACTTCATCGTCAACGCGCCAGGGCACCGGCCGCTGACCACGCACATGTTCGTGGCCGGCAGCAAGTACATCGAGTCCGACACGGTGTTCGCGGTGAAGAAGTCGCTGGTCGCCGACTTCGAGGAGGTCACGGACCCGGCGCTGGCGGAGGAGTGGAAGGTCGGCAAGGTGCCGTTCAGTCACGCGGACTTCGAGATCATCATGCAGCCGGAAGGCCACGGTCAGTAGCCCGCACGAGCGGCTGGCCGGAGCCCAGCTCGGCCGCTAGCGCGGCGGCGATCGTCGGGTACTCGAACTGGAAGCCCGCCGCGAGCAGCCGCCTGGGCAGCACGCGAGCGTTGTTCAGCAGCTCCGACGACATCTCGCCGAGCCCGAGGCGGAGCGCGCTTTCCGGGACCCGCAGCCAGCGGAAGTCGGGGCGCTTGAGGGCCGCGTGCAACGCCGCGGTCAGCTCAGCGTCCGTCACCGGATTCGGGGCGGTCAGGTTGTAGGGACCGCTGCGGTCGGTGGCGTCCGGGTCGAGCAGGAAGCGGATCGCGCGGATTTCGTCGGTCAGCGAGATCCAGCTCATCACCTGGTGCCCGCCGCCGAACCTGGGCAGCAGCCCGAACCTGGCCGGCCCCGCCAGCCGGGCCAGCACCCCGCCGTCGGTGCCGAGCACCAGGCCGCTGCGGGCATGCGCGACCCGGATGCCGGCCTGGCGCGCGGGCTCGGCGGCGGCCTCCCAGTCGTGCACGACGCGGGACAGGAAGCCCTTCCCCGCTGGGGCGTCTTCGGTGACCTCCTGTCCGCCGGTGTCGCCGTACCAGCCGATCGCTGAGGCGGCGACGAGGACTTTCGGCAGCGGCTGCGCCGCGGCCAGCGCGGTCGCCAGAGCGCGGGTGGCGAGTACCCGGCTGGCGCGGATCTCCGTCTTGTAGCGCCGCGTCCAGCGGTGCCCGCCGACCGGGACGCCGGCCAGGTGCACGCAGGCGTCGATGCCGTCCAGGGTCGGATCGCCCGCGTCGGCGGCGCGCGGGTCCCAGCGGACCTCGTCGCTGC
>NZ_JBARCR010000111.1:0-3443 GCF_049794275.1 Trebonia sp. | reverse complement strand
GCGGTGCGGGCCCTGCGCGGCGCCCGCACCGCACCGTCGGTCCCGCGACCGCGGGGTAAACCTTGACACGTCGGTCGGCGCCGGGGCCGCCTCGCTGCGCGGGCTGGGAACCTGCTGCTGCTGCGCGGCTGCCTCTGCGGCTGCCTGTGCGTTGCGATCGGCCTTCGCCTCGGCCTTGGCCTCGGCCTTCTTCCGGTGCGGGCCGATCACCATGATCATGTTCCGCCCGTCCTGCTTCGGCGCTGACTCGACGAAGCCAAGCTCGTTGACGTCGTCGGCCAGCTTCTGCAGCAGGCGGAATCCGAGTTCCGGCCGGGACTGCTCACGTCCACGGAACATGATCGTCACCTTGACCTTGTCCCCTGCCTTCAGGAAGCGCTCGACGTGGCCCTTCTTGGTGCCGTAGTCGTGCGGGTCGATCTTCGGGCGGAGCTTGATCTCCTTGACGATCGTCTGGGTCTGGTTCTTGCGGGATTCCCTCGCCTTGACCGCAGACTCGTACTTGAACTTTCCGTAGTCCATGAGCTTCGCGACCGGGGGTCGCGCGGTCGGGGCAACCTCGACCAGATCGAGGTCAGCCTCCTGCGCGAGCCGGAGCGCCTCGTTAATGGAGACGATCCCGATCTGCTCGCCCTTCGACCCGACAAGCCGGACCTCCGGAGAGCGGATGCGCTCGTTGATACGCGTTTCGACGCTGATGTGACCTCCACGGGCTCTTTTGTCGCCGCCGGCCTTTCCGGCGGCTTCTGCCGCGACCACTCGCCCGGAAGGAAAAAGCCCCGCCAGGCGCAGTGCGCCGCGGGGCAACCACAACAACGGCGTCGCGAGCGACGTCGTACCGTTAGCCTGTTACCGCAGGTCACGCACTATGTGCGTGCCCGCCCAACCGGCCACGGCCAGACCCGCCGCCCCGAAGGCCGGCTAGGTGGGAGATGGTCCTCCGCTTGCGCGCCCGGCACTCGCATGAGTACCGGACTGGTCAGCAGCCAACAGTAACAGCACTTGGCGGGTTTGTGGTATTCCCGCCACCGTCAGTCATGCGTTCCGCCGTCGCGGGTTAGCCGACCACCCGGTTGCGGAAGCTGCGGATGCCAAGGTAGCCGAACACCGCGGTGCCGCCGACCAGGGCGAGCATGATCGCCCAGAGTGGCATGTGGCCGATGCTCGGCGTCAGCGCCGCCCGCAGCCCCTCGGTCATGTAGACCATCGGGTTGATCAGCACGAGGATCTGCAGCCAGCGGATCACGTGCAGCGCCGACCACGGGTAGTACACACAGCCGAGCATGGTGAGCGGCAGCAGCACGACCGCGAAGACCATCTGCATCTTGCGCGGGTCGACCACCGTGCCCAGCCACAGGCCCATCGACGCGGTCAGCGTCGAGGAGAACACCATCACCGCCGCGAGCAGGAACCAGCTGGTCACGTCGATGTGCGGGCCCTGCCCGGGAGCGTGCACCCAGTACACGACGGGGAAGACGATCGCCGCGCCGATGAACGCCTGGATCGCGCCGGCGGTGATCTTCTGGATGGCCAGCACCCGGATCGGGACCGGCGCCAGGGCCCGGTCCTCGATGGTGCGCTGCCAGGAGAACTCCATCACCAGCGGCATGGTGGTGCCGAACATGCCCTGCATGAGGAACATCGAGCCCATCAGGCCGGGCACCAGGATGGTGGAGAAGGTCAGGCCGGACGCCGCCGCCGCCCCGGTCCCGAAGCCGCTGCCGATCTTGGGCAGCACGTAGGCGAAGACGAACGCGAACAGCAGCGGCTGCATGACCGCGCGGATGAAGGTGGACGGCGCGTTCCTGCCGAGCACCCGGAACTCGCGCGCCATCATCGCGCCGAACGTCTTCAGCAGCGTCGGATGCGGCACCGGCGCGTCGGTGATCAGCCGGGCGATGGACGACCCGACCTGGGCGCCGTCGCCGGACGCGGTTCCGATGCCGGCCGGCTGGGTGGTGGTGGCCATCGTTTCTACTCCCGGTACTCGCGGCCGGTCAGGGCAAGGAAGGCGGTTTCCAGGCTCGGCTTGGCCTCGGTGGCATCGCGGACGTGCAGGCCGCTGGCGGCGCCGATGTTCACCAGGTCGCCGAGCAGGCCCTCGGGGTCGCCGCTGAACACGCGGATCTGGTCGCCGTCGGTCTCCACCCTGGTGACGCCGGGACGGTCGGCCAGCCCGGCCCGCTCGGCGAGGCCGTCAGGCACTGGCTGCTCGTAGCGGACGGTCACGATCGTTTCCGCGCCCGCGTCGGCCAGCAGTTTGCCCAGCGTTCCCTCGGCCAGGATCTTGCCGTGGTCGACCACCGCGATCCGGTCGCAGAGCGCCTCCGCCTCTTCCATGTAGTGGGTGGTGAGCAGGATCGTCTGGCCCTGGGCGTGCAGCACCTTGAGGATGTCCCACAGGTTCACCCGGGTCTGCGGATCGAGGCCCGCCGTCGGCTCGTCGAGGAACAGCACGTCGGGCTGGTGCACCAGGGCCCTGGCGATCATCAGGCGGCGGCCCTGGCCGCCGGACAGCTGGTCGGCCATCGCGTTCTTCCGGTCGCTGAGGCCGAACGCGTCGATGAGCTGGGCGGCTCGCCTGGCCGCGACCGCCTTGGACAGGCCGAAGAACCGGCTGCGGAACTCCAGGTTCTCCGCCACCGTGAGCTGCATGTCGAGCGTGTTGTTCTGGGTGACGACGCCGATCCGGCGCTTGACCGCCACCGGCTGCCTGGTGACGTCGTGGCCGGCCACCCAGGCCCGGCCGCCGGTGGGGTGCACCAGCGTGGTGAGCATGCCGATGGTGGTGGACTTGCCGGCGCCGTTCGGGCCGAGGAGACCGAAGAACTCGCCTTGCGGGATGTCCAGGTCGATGCCGCGCACCGCCTCGACGTCGCCGCGGGAACTCTTGTAGGTCTTGCGCAGGTCCTCGGTCCTGATCGCCGCTTTGGCGGCCGGCGGCCCGGCCGGCACGGAATTCCTGCCGTTCGCGGTGGCGGTGATCACCGGCCGCGCTCCTCTCGCATCAGGTGGCCGAGGTGGCCGATCATCTGGATGAAGAACCTCCGCACGACAGCCTCGTCGGCCTCGTCGGCGAAGTCGAATGCTTTTCGCCACTGGGGGGCGGCCTGGGACACGTAGTAGGTGATGACGGCCCGGCCCTGGTCGGTGAGGTACAGCCGGACGATGCGCCGGTCGGCCTCGTCCGGCTTGCGCTCGACGAAACCGTCCCTGGCGAGGGTGTTGACCACCGCGGTCACGGTACCTGGGCTGGACCAGGCGCGGTCCGCGACCTCGCTGGACTTCAGGCCGTCCTCGTCCATGAGCACCCGGAGCACGCCGAGCCCGGCCAGGCTGACCTTGAGCCCGGCGGCCTGCACGGTGCACTGACCGTAGGCGCCCATGAGCTTGGTAGCGGTGAGCAGCAGCGCTTGCAGCGGGGCGTCCTCGGGAAACCGCTC
>NZ_JBARCR010000110.1:0-8983 GCF_049794275.1 Trebonia sp. | reverse complement strand
GGCGACGACCCCGCGGCAGCCGCCGCGATCGCGAGCCTGCTCGACCGGATCGGCTACGACCCGGTCCGCCTGGAAAGCCTGCGGGCGGGCCGGGTGCTGCAGCCGGGCGGCCCGGTGTTCGGGGTTGTGCTGACGCTGCCTGAGTTTGAGCGGGCCGTGCGTCAAAACGCTAGGAGCCTCACATGACTTACACCCTCGGGCTGGACACCTTCGGCGACCGCAACTGCGACGCCGCTGGCAAGCCGGCCTCGCACGCCCAGACGATCCGCAACGTGGTCGAAGAGGGCGTGTTCGCCGAACAGGCCGGCGTGGACTTCTTCGGGATCGGCGAGCACCACACGGATTACTTCCCGATGCCGGCCGGGGACGTGGTGCTCGCCGCGATCTCGGCCCGCACCGAGGTGATCCACCTCGGCTCCGCCGTCACCGTGCTGAGTTCCGACGACCCGGTCCGGGTGTTCCAGCGGTACTCCACGCTGAACGCGATCTCCGGGGGCCGGGCCGAGGTCATCCTCGGCCGCGGATCGAGCATCGAGTCGTTCCCGTTGTTCGGCTACGACCTGGCCGACTACGAGGAACTGTTCGACGAGAAGGCCACGCTGTTCGCCGAGCTGCTCAAGGGCAGGCCCGTCACCTGGGAAGGCAAGACCCGCTCGGCCCTGCTGAACCAGGACGTGGTGCCGCACACCGAGTCCGGGCCGTTCCCGACGTGGATCGGAGTCGGGGGGAACCCGCAGTCGGTGATCCGCGCCGCCCGCCTCGGGTTCTCGCTGATGCTGGCTATCATCGGCGGGCCGCCAGCCCGGTTCGCCGCGTACTCACAGCTGTTCCAGCGCGCCCTGGAGAAGTCCGGATGCCCGCCGCTCCCGGTGGGCGTGCACTCGCCGGGCCACGTCGCGGCTACCGACGAACAGGCCAAAGCGGAGTTCTGGCCGCGCTGGCGCGAGATCATCGCCCTGGTCGCGCCGGAGCGCGGCTTCGCGATTCCCACCGAGGAATCCTTCGACTGGGAAACCGGGCCGCACGGAGCACTGTATGTCGGCTCACCCGAAACCGTCGCGCAGAAGATCGCCACGAACCTCCGCACCCTGGGGGCCACCCGGTTCGACCTGAAGTACGGCATGCCGGGCCTGACGCACGACCAGCTCATGACCAACATCGAGCTGTACGGCCGTCAGGTCATCCCGCGCGTCCGCGAACTGCTCAGCTAAGCCCGGGAACGACCAGCAGGAGCCTGCCGTCGTCCGGCTCCCGGACCTCGATCGCGTCACTGGCTCTTGGGTTCATCTCGCGGTGCTTCCTGACCGTCGCCGGTTGACAGTCCACGGTCCAGGGCAAACTCCGCAGCCAGCAACCATTGGCTATCTGGTGCAGTCGCTCCTCGGACACTTGAATCCATGTCCCTGACCTGCGATTATTCGTCTCCAAGATCCGATGGTGAAGCAAATTCGCAGGTCACGGGCGCGCGGGTCCATGTCCCTCTCGGACACGAACCCTTTGGGCATGATGCGATGCTGCCAGTCTTGCGACTGGCCGGGCCGAGGCGCGCCGATCGATTAGGCACGCCTGGCAACGGCATCGACTGAGCGCGTGAAAGCGCCCGGATCATCCGGATCTGTGTCATACGGTCAACGTCCGCGGGTGCCGTTGTGGTCTGCTGGAAGCTGCTGCCAGGGCGCCGCGTTCGGCAATCGTGCCGGTCCAGGTCTTTCCCGCCAGCACGTAGGCCGTCTTATACAGCGCCGTGATGCTCAGACGGGGCGGGTGTCGTTCGAGCATCCAGGTTTGGTTGGCCTAGCCGGCGGGTGGTCCTGCGGGAATGCGGTTCGGCGGGGCGCTATCGGCGGCTGTCTGGCCTGGGGCCGCCTGGCCGTCGGCGGGCCGACCGGCGGTCCACTGGGCGCCGGTTTCGTCGCGGAATGCGGCGATGGCGGCTTCGATGGTCGGGAAGAAGTGGTGCGGGTCGATCGTGCGGGTGAGGCCGTAGCGTTCGATCTTGTGCCGTACCGGGTCCTTGAGCTCGGCGAACACCAGGCTGATGCCGGCGGCGTTCAGCGCCTCGTCCAGGTCCTCCAGCACATCGGAAGCGGTCGTATCCACGTCGGTCACCGGCTCCGCGGCGATCACGATCCAGATCGGCGGCGGGTCGGCCCGGGCGAGCCGCCTAACCTCGTCGCGGAACGTCTTGGCGTTGGCGAAGAACAGCGGGGCGTCGAACCGGTAGATCACCAGGCCGGGCAGGTGCCGGGCATCGGGATAGGAGTGGATGTCGTGGTAGCCCTCCAGCCCGTCCACGCGCCCGAGCACTGTGTCGTAGGGCCACCACGCCCGCCGGAAGACGTTGAGGATGGACAGGCCGACCGCGATCGCGATCCCGGGCAGCACGCCAAGCAGGGCGACGCCGAGGAACGCCGTGATCGACAGCAGGAACTCGACCTTACGCTGGCGCCACAGCCGGGCTGTGGCGGGGATGTCGGCCAGGGACAGCGACGCGGTGATCACCACCGCGGCCAGGGCGGGCTGGGGCAGGTTCCGGAACAGGCCCGGGACCAGCACGATCATCAAGATGATGAGGGCGGCCCCGATGACCCCGGTCAGCTGGGTCTTCGCCCCGGATCGTTCTGCCACAGCCGTCCGCGACCCGCTGGTGCTGACCGGGAACCCCTGGAACAGGCCGGCCGCCAGGTTCGCCGCGCCGATGCCGATCATCTCGCCGTTGCCGCGGACCTCCTGCCCGGTGCGGGCGGCGAACGCCGAGGCGGTGGAGATCGTGTCGGCGAGGGAGACCAGCGCTATGCCCAGGGCCCCGGCGAACAGGAGCCCGAGATCGGCCAGGTGAACCGACGGAATCGTGAGCGGCGGGAACCCCTTGGGTAGCACCCCGACCAAGCTGACACCGTGACCGGCCAGGTCAAACACCGACGTCGAGGCGATGGCGAGCACCACCATGATGAGCACCGCCGGGACTTTCGGCAGCCAGCGCTGTAGCACCAGGATCAGCACGATCCCGGCGATCCCCACCATGGCCGCGGCGGCAACCGCCTCGCCGTGGGATAGGCCCTTGACGAACCCGGTGACCTCACCGATGAGGTTATCGGCGCTGACCTTGAACCCGAACAGCTTCGGCAGCTGCCCGATCAAGATGGTCAGGGCCAGGCCGTTCATGTAGCCGATCATCGTCGGCTTGGAGATCAGGTCGGCGATGAAGCCGAGCTTGGCCACGGCGGCCAGGATCATGATCGCCGCGACCATGATGGCAAGCATTGACGCCAGCGCGATTGCCCGCTTGGGGTCGCCGTCGGCGGCCATCAGCGGCAGGATCGTCGCGGCGATCATCGGCCCGAGCGAGGAATCCGGGCCCAGCACCAGGATCCGGGAGGGGCCGAACACGGCATAGCCGAGCAGGCACAAGATGGACGTGTACAGGCCGGTGATGGGCGGCAGGCCCGCCAGTTCCGCATAGGCCATGCCCTGCGGGACCAGCAACGTGGTGAGCACAACCCCCGCGATGACGTCCTTGAGCAGCCACCGGCGCCGGTAGGACGAAATCACCTGAAGCCCGGGCACCGCACCGAACATGGACACCCCCGGCCCTGGTCATACGCCGTAATCGCAATTTCCCCCATTAGACAAGCGGGCGCATCACCCGTGCAGGATGAGGACCCGCCTGCCGCGGCAGGCGATCCTGGCGGAATGACTTCCTGCCAGAAGGCCAGGCGCCAGCCCCGGCGAAACCACAGGTGACGTACGACCGGGTCGCCCCGCCGGAGGTAAGCGACATGGCCACGAAGAAGGACAAGCAGCACGACGAGCAGGTCCACGCGTCGGCGGCTGCCGGGCGGCATGAGGCCGAAGCCGGCCCGCCTCCGAAGATGAAGCGCAAGGAGTACGAGCGGGAGATGAGGGTCCTGCACGGCGAGCTCGTCGCGATGCAGGAGTGGGTCAAGGCGTCGGGAGCCAAGATCTGCATCGTGTTCGAGGGCCGGGACACCGCCGGGAAGGGAGGCACGATCAAGCGGATCACTGAGCGGGTGAGCCCGCGGGTGTTCCGGGTCGTTGCCCTGCCCGCCCCGACCGAGCGGGAGAAGTCGCAGATGTACATCCAGCGTTATCTCCCGCATTTCCCGGCGGCCGGCGAGGTCGTGATCTTCGACCGCAGCTGGTACAACCGGGCCGGCGTCGAGCCGGTGATGGGCTTCTGCACGCCCGAGGACACCGAGCGGTTCCTGGCGCTGACGCCGGGGGTGGAAAGGGCCATGGCCGATGACGGGATCGTGCTGCTGAAGTACTGGCTGGAGGTCAGCCCCGGCGAGCAGACCCGGCGGCTGCAGAGCCGCATCAACGACCCGCGGAAGATCTGGAAGCTGTCGGCCCTGGACCTGAAGTCCTACAGCCGCTGGTATGACTACTCCCGGGCCAGGGACGCGATGTTCGCCGCCACTGACACCGCGTGGGCCCCCTGGTACATCGCACACACTGACAACAAGAGGCGCGGCCGGCTCAACATCATCAGCCACCTGCTCAGCCAGGTCCCCTACAAGCCGCTCGCCCACCGCGACGTCACGCTGCCCAGGCGGCAGCGGGCCCGCGGCTACGCGGAGCCGGACCTGCCGTTGCGGTACATCCCGGCGCCGTTCTAGACAGCCGCGTTTCCACATCGGCGAGGGTCCGAGGGAGGACAGGTATGGGGCGCAAGGTCGGTGGTGTAGCCGCGCAGGGCGGCGAGCCGCCCCGTGAAATGGGTGCCGCGGCCGGGGCGCCGGCCCACGCCACCCGGCGCCAGCGGTGGCTGGCCCGGCTCGCGTTCGCCGCCGCGTTCGCCGCGGTGGTGGTGGTTCTGCTGTCCGGTGCGCTGAAGAGCATTACCGCGCTGCTCCTGGGTCTCGCGGGACTGGCCATCACCTGCGCGGCGGCATGGTGGTTCCTGGCTAACCGCGGCCTCGTGCGCTGGCTCGCGGCCGCGGTCCTGGTCGTCGCGCCGGTGGCCATGATCGTGGTGTACGTCGCCGCCGGACTGTTGTGGGAGATCGCGCTCGGCGTCGTGCTCGCGACCGCGGCTGTGACCGCGGGCCGCGCGGCACTTAGCAGCGGCCGCTCTCCGGCGAAACCGCGCGAAGATGCGGTCGCGCCGCAGCGGCAGCCTTTTGTGATCATGAACCCGCGGTCGGGCGGGGGGAAGGTCGGGAAGTTCGGACTCAGGGACAAGGCCGCCGCGCTCGGCGCCGAGGTGGCGCTGCTCGAAGGTCCCGGAGTGGTAGACGTAGCCGCGCTGGCGCGTCAGGCGCTAGACCACGGCGCCGACCTGCTCGGGGTGGCAGGCGGCGACGGAACCCAGGCTCTCGTCGCGGGCATCGCCGCCGAGCGGGACGTCCCGATGATGGTTATCTCAGCGGGCACCCGCAACCACTTCGCCCTCGATCTCGGGCTGGACCGTGACGACCCTGCCAGCTGCCTCAGCGCACTCACCGATGGCGTGGAGCTGCGCATCGACCTTGGCCTGATCGGAAACCGGACGTTCGTCAACAACGCCTCGTTCGGCGCCTACGCCCAAGTCGTGCAGAGCCCCGCCTACCGCGACGACAAGTCCGGCACCGCGCTGCAGATGCTCCCCGACCTGCTGAGTGGCCACCAGGGAGCGCACCTGGTGGTCCGGGTCGATGGGCAGGTGATACTCGACGGGCCGCAAGCGGTGCTGGTGAGCAATAACCCGTATGAGACCGGCGACATCGTCGGCCTGGGCCGCCGCGCGCGGCTCGACCAGGGCCTGCTCGGCGTCGTCGGCGTCAAGATCGAGACCGCCGCCCAGGCGGCCGGACTGCTCCGCAGGGCACAACGGTCGCGCAACGTCACTGTGCTCACCGCCCGCGAGGTCGTCATCGACGCCGAGCAACCGCAGATCCCGGTCGGGATCGACGGCGAATCAGTGCTGATGCCCACGCCGGTGCACTGCACGATCCGTCCCCTGTCGCTGCGGGTGCGGGTCCCGCGCGACCGGCCAGGCGTCCCCGACCCGCGGCCGCCCATGGACTGGTCACGGTTGCGGCACCAGGCACTCACATTCACACGGACCAACGGCGACGGGTCCGGGACGCAATAAGAAACACCACGATCACGGTAGTTCATCCTGCTTCCCGTCGGTCGCGTCATACCAGGTCACCGGGAAGTTGCCAACCCCAAGCGCTCTGAAGTCATCCGCGAGTTGGTGGCAGCCTAAGCACCCAGCCACTGCGAATTCGGCGGTGCGGTCCCGCGTCCGCAATCACAATTTCCGCGGTGCGGGTGGTCAGGCGTCTCGTTCGATCGGGCAGCTCATGCACCGGGGGCCGCCGCGGCCGCGGCCGAGCTCGCTGCCGGGGACGGTGATCACTTCGATGCCATGGTCGCGCAGGTAGGTATTTGTGGTGACATTCCGCTCGTAGGCCACGACCACGCCCGGCTCGACCGCGAGCACGTTGCAGCCGTCGTCCCACTGCTCGCGCGACGCCGAATGCACGTCCTGAACGGCGGTGAGCACGGTGATCTCCGGCAGATCGAGCGCGGCGGCGATTGCACGGTGCATGTCCTCGGGCGGGTGGCCGGTGACCTTCAGCTCGCTGGCCGTGGCGCCCGGCTCGACCGTGTACGAGGACAGCATCCCCATCCCGGCGTACTTGGTGAAGACGCCGTAGCCGGCCATGGTCAGCATGGTGTCCAGGTGCATGAAGGCCCGGGCCTTCGGCATGTCGATAGCGACCAGGCAGCGGGCGGAGCCGGCGGCGAACAGCCGGCTGGCCAGCATCTCGACCGCCTGTGGCGTAGTCCGCTCGCTCATACCGACCAGGACCGCGCCGTCGCCGATGACCAGCACGTCCCCGCCCTCGATGGTGGCCGGGGCGGCTTCCGCCCCGTGGTACCAGATGTCGAAGTCCGCCGCGGCGAACATCGGGTGCCAGCGGTAGATGGCCTCGTCGCTGATCGACTCGGGGATGCGGGCCGGGTGGCGCATCGCGTTGATCGACACGCCGCCGTAAATCCAGCAGGACGTGTCCCGCTGGTAAAGCAGGTTCGGCAGCGGCGCGAGCACGAACCCGTCGGAGTCAAGCGAGTGAAAGGCGATGCTCCTCGGCACCGGCCCGAGTTCGGCGATCTCCCGCTTGGTGATCCCGCCTGCCAGGTGCCGGGCCAGCTCGGCCGAACCGAGCCCCTCCATGGCGGCCCGCAGGGTCTCGGCGGCCAGCGGCCCATGCCGGCGCGGATCGAAAAGCCGGTCAAGGACGTAGGCCCGGGCTTCCGGATTATCCAGGGTCTGGGCCAGCAGATCGCTGTAGTAGTGCACCACCACTCCCCGCGAGCGCAGAACGCCGGCGAACGCGTCGTGCTCGGCCTGGGCGCGGCTTACCCACAGCATGTCATCGAACAGCAGATCGGCGACGTTGTCCGGGGTCAGGCGCTTGAGCTCTAGATCGGGGCGGTGCAGGATCACCTGCCGCAGGCGGCCGACCTCAGAATCGACGTGGAACATGAATCCCCGCTCTGAACAGTTCGTCGTTTAGGTCAGCCTAGGACAGGCAGACCGTCAGAGCGGGGCACGGCTTACGAGCGCGCTTCAAACAGTAGGTTGAATGGCGTCTCGGCGACCCGGCGGAACCGGGTAAAGCCACCGGTTCTCGTCGACACCGGCGACGCGTACGGCGACCTGCGCGGCGCTGAGCTGCGCGGCACGCCTGGCTGCGGCTGGCTCCTGACAAGATCACCAGCTGGGATTTCCGGAAGAAAGCCGCGTTCGAGGGCGATGCTTCACCGGGATGCTGTCCAACCAGTGGACTGTGCGTGACTTCTACCCGCTCGACTACCTGCCCACCGGGGTACGGCTGACCGCGTACAAAGGGGACGCCGCCGACCTCCCGCCACAGGCCCTGCAGGACTTCCTCGACGCCGTCGCCGCCGGCACGGCCGCCGTCCCGATCGGCCGCGTGTACCGGTTCGACCAGATCGTGGAGGCGCACACCGACATAGAGGAGAACCGGGCCACCGGCAAGCTCGTCGTCACGACATGAGATGGCTTCCGATGGAGGGAGGAGCCAATGAAGATCGCAGTTCTCGGAGCCCACCGCGTCGGCTCCGAGATAGGAAGGCTCTGGCACGCCGGCCACGACGTCACGTCCACGGCACGCCGCCCGGCCGCGTGAACTTGGCGATCGCGCGCGCGGCCCCCGTCGCCGATGCCGCAGCGGCCGCCGAGGCGATGCTCGTGGCCGTCCCGGCCGCCGTTAAGCATCTTAGCCTCGATCCACCGGTCAAATAGTGGTGATTACGGGCGTGTCAACGTGAAAGGTGCCCTCTGACCTGGGAGAATGGGAGTATCTGACGCTTCCAGCACCCGGTTCGAGAGGACACCCTGTAAGTGCGATTGTTGCATAGCCTCGTGCGGACGAACGCATCGTTCGATGACCCGAATCTCGTGTCGCACGCCGGGCTGGTCCCGGTGATGGCCCTGGCGCAGCGCGCCGGCCTCGCCCAGTTGGTCGCGGACCTCGTCCAGCCGGGCGGGGAATGCGGCGTCAACGCGCACCTGAAGGTGCCGTGCCTGGTCGCCGGGATGGCGGCGGGCGCGGACAGCATCGATGACATGGACTTGCTGCGGCACGGCGCGATGAGCACGCTGTTCGGCGGCATCCGGGCGCCGTCCACGCTGGGCTCGCACCTGCGCTGCTATACCTGGGGCAACGTCGCCCAGCTGGAGAAGGCAGGCCGGGAGTTCCTGGCGGAGCTGGCGCGGCGGTCACCGCTGTTGCCCGGCGCGGGCACGCTGGCGTTCATCGATATCGACTCCATGCAGAAACGCGTCTACGGCCGCCGCAAGCAGGGCGCGAAGTTCGGGCACACGAAGATCCAGGGGAAATCGCTGCTGGTCCGGGGCCTGAACGCGCTGGCCGCCGTCATCAGCACACCGACCGCCGCGCCGGTGATCGGCGCCACGCGGCTGCGCGGCGGCAACGCCGCC
>NZ_JBARCR010000109.1:0-4964 GCF_049794275.1 Trebonia sp. | reverse complement strand
GCACCCCTGACTTCGTCCGCCAGGTGACGACGAACATCCTGCACGCCTTCGCCGACGGCCCCGCCGCTGCTAAGCACCCGGCCCGCGACAACCTGGTCGCCACCCGCGAATACGTCGGCGACCCGGTTGGCAACCCGCAGAACCTCCAGTAACGCGAGCACCGCACGCCCCACCGCCCCCCGGCCGCAGCCGCCTGCCCCGTCGGCCACGCCACGGACACCCGATAACAGCAAGAAGTCGGTAGCGACGTCGCAGCTGGCGGTCCGCGGGCGTTAGCTCTGAGACTTTGACCGGTCATAGGCGGCCAAACTTTCAGCGTTAGCCCCTTCCGGAGATAACCCGCGCCCGGATGCACCTGGTAGGGCTTGGCGCGTCCCCCTAGATCAGGTTAGGGCGGACTGCGTGACGAACGCTTCTTGTTCGGGCGTCTCGACCGCGCTGGTGCAGTAGTGCTCTCTGACCCACGCGACCGCTTCTCCTGCCGGGCAGCCGGTCAGGACAGCGAGACATGCAACGGCCGTTCCGGTCCGGCCGTGACCGCCGAGGCAGCCAACCTCGACGCGCTGGCCTGTCCGGGCCCGCGCGAGCAACGACCGCAGCGCGGTCATGATCGCCGTCTTCTCCTCCGGGATCCCGAAGTCCGGCCAGCCGACGTGGTCATGGGGCCACGGCGGCTGCCATCGGCTGTCCAGGTACAGGCCGTAATCCGGCCGTTGTTCCCGGCCGTACGGGTCGCCAGGGTCAAACGACACGGCCGTCACGGTGGTGCCATCCGGCAAGACCACCGCCGTACGGTGGCGGTGTACCTCGAGGTCCCGATGGAAATGGCTGGCGTCCGCGCATCCCGGGGCTTGCCCGTCACGGTCCCAGTGCACCTCGCACACCGGGCAGACCACCACCACTCGAGTCCCGGCCATCACGCGCGCCGCCTTCCCCTCGATCCTCCACTACAAGAAGTATCGCTTCGACTCGGCATCACGACGCACCGCGATCCGGGCGCCGGCCCTTGCTGCCCTTTTCTCGTCGACGCGCACCGACACGGCTCTACAGATCGTATGTTGCTTCGATCGTGAGGCGGCGTGTTGAGGTAGCGGCACGTACCGATAGAGCAGGTCGATTGCGCAATCGACAGGTGAGATGATGCCCGCGTGCGCGTTCTGATGCCGCTGCCCGACCGGGACTTCGACGTCACGGAGGTCGCGGTGCCGTGGCGGGTCCTGAGTGATGCCGGACATCAGGTCCTCTTCGCCACCGAACGCCAGGGGACCGTCCCGGCCGCCGACCCCCGGCTGCTGACCGGTGTCCTGTTCGGCCAGCTAGGCGCGGTGCCCGCCGTCAGGGGCCTGTACGAGGAGCTGACCAAGGCGCCGGAGTTCTCCGCCACGGCCGCGTGGGCCGAGGTGGACCCAGCCGGCTTCGACGGGCTGCTGCTGCCCGGCGGCCATGCCCCGGGAATGCGGCAGTACCTCGGGTCTCCAGTGCTGCGGGACCAGGTAGCCGGTTTCTGGCAGCTGGGCAGGCCGGTCGGCGCCATCTGCCACGGCGTGCTCGTGCTGGCGCGGACCCGTGACCCCGCCACCGGCCGCAGCGTGCTGGCCGGGTGCCGGACAACATGCCTGCCCAAGTACATGGAACGCTCGGCTTATCTGGCCACCGGGTGGCGGCTCGGCCGCTACTACCGGACCTACCCGGCCTACGTCGAGGATGAGGTCAAGGCCAGTCTTCATGACCCGCGCGCCCAATTCGTGCGAGGGCCGGTGACGCTATCCGCGCGCGGCACCGCCACCGATGACACCCCGGCGTTCACCGTGGAAGATGGCCGCTACCTGTCCGCGCGCTGGCCGGGTGACGCCTACCTGTTCGCGCGCCGCTTCAGCGAGATGCTCGCCGTCAGTAGCGGCGGCGGCGGCCTTCCAGGCCGGTGAGGCGCAGCAGGAGCAACAGCACCCAGGCGCCGATGACCGAGCCGACGAGGCCGACGGCGTGGAAGCTGTGCACAGTCAGCGTGTGGTTCTCTATCAGGTTCTGCAGGAACCCGCCGACGAAGGACCCGGCGATGCCGAGCACGATGGTGCCGAATACCCCGATCGGGTCACGGCCGGGCATGAGCAGGCGCGCGATCGCGCCGACGATGAACCCGACGATCAGGAGCACGATGATGAACAAGACCATGGCGGTAAGACTCCCCTCCTGCGGGTTATGCCTCACAAAGCAGGATATGGGCGTGCGAAGGGTGCGGTTGCCGTTAAGATCCTCCGGGTGCAGCCTACGGTTGTGACGCCGACGGCCGCGATCCGTCCAGGCCGGTTCAGGGCCTGGCAGGTCGCGGTTGTCCTCGTGCTCGCGGCGCTCGCCGGGGCGGCGATCCTGCTGCAGATCCGCGGCTGGTCCGCGGTGGAGGGCGAGTCAGGGAGCGCGTGCGCCAGCGGGTCGGCCGTGTGCCCCCGCGGCGTGGTCCCGGTGCTGGTCATCTCGTTCGTGGTGGGGCTGGCGGCGATCCCGTTCGTGATCGCCGCCGTCGTCCGCCGGCCGAAGGTCAACGCCGGGGTCGCGGCGGTCGGGCTGGTCGCGGGAGTGATCGCCGCGCAGGCGCTGTCCGGCGGGCTGCACGCCGCCGAGCTGCGCGTCGCTTGGACGGCGCCGTACGACGCCGCGGGGAGTCCGGCGACCGAGGGAGTGTGGACCGCGGGCAGCTCGCTGATCCGGGTGCGCGCCGATCAGGTCGTCAGCTACCAGGCCGCGACCGGTCGGCAGCAGTGGACGCTGGCCGTCCCCGGCGGGGACGTCGCCTGCGCGGTCAGCGCGGGCGCCTCCTCCGCGACGGTGGGGTTTATCGGCTACGGCACGGCAGGGGGAGCGTGCGATCAGCTCCTCGCGGTCGACCTCGGCACCGGGCAGCAGCTGTGGTCGAAACGGGTGCCCGCTAGCTGGAAAGGTGACCAGGGGGCCGGCTTCGTGGCTGTCGGCGGCGATACCGCCGCGGCGGTCACCGCCGGCGCGGTGCTCGGGTACGACCTGCGGACTGGCGCGCCGCGCTGGACCACGCTGACGCCGCCCGGCTGCAGCGACCAGACGCTCGCGGGAGCCCAGCAGTCGGTCGTGGTGCTGGCCGCCTGCGGCCGGACCTTCGACGTGATCGACCTCGATCCCGCGTCGGGCAAGCAGCTATGGCGCACCCCCGTGCCGGGGCAGGCGCCCGGCTACCATTTCGCGATCCTGTCTGCCGATCCGGTCGTGGTAGTCGATGTTTCCCCCGGCCAGCCCGAGCAGGTACTGGCATTCGGCGCGACCGGGCACCTGACGTCCACGATCCCGGTCGGCGACTTGGACACGAACTACTACCAGGGCTTCGGCCCCCAGATTGCGGTGTCCGACGGCCTGCTCATCGGCGTGACCCGCCCCGGGCCCAGCGGTGGCGGCCACGCCGACGTGGTCGCGTACCGCCTGTCGGACGGCGGCCGTCAGTGGCTGCTCTCGATGCCTGACGACGTGTTGAGCCTGCGACAGGACGGGGGCCAGCTGCTCGTCATCGACCAGTCCCGCCCGTCCCTGGCGCTCGACGCGATCTCGCTCCCCACCGGCTCGCTGCACCCCATCGGCTACATCCCCGCAAGCATCGTCAACCCCAGCGGCGCCAGCGTGTACTCAGCCGGCGGCCGCTACGTGGTGGTAAACCTGAGCGGCCGCCCCCCCGTCCCGCCGGCCGCCGCCATCGGCGGCTGACGCGCAGCGGCACCAATCGCCAGGCATCCCCGCGGAATCATGAGCCGCGACGCTCATCGGCGAACCATCCGTGGCAGGTGAGCCATGCGGACGACGGGATGACGATCATGGGGTAATGACCGAGGATGTGGCTACTGGCGCGCTGCCCAGCCCGCTGAGCCATTTCGTGTCCCAGCTCGATGAGGTGCGTGCTGGCGGCGTCCCCGACATGGACGCGATTGGACGGCTGCTCGCGCAGCTGGCCGCGGATGATGAGTTCTTCGCCCCGCTGATCGCCGGCATGCCTCCCGAGTCGATGGGAGTGCACTGGCTCGTCAAGCCCGAGCGGGGTCCTCGCCTGGTGCTTGTCCACCGACCTGAGGGTGTCATGGCCTACACCCATTCGCACGGATGCTGGGTCGGCATCGCCGCCGTCCGGGGAGCGGAGACTCACCAGCGTTGGAATGTGCTCAGTCATGACAGCGGCCGGGCCGAGCTGAGCCTGGCGGACGAGCGCGTGCTGCACCGCGGTGATGTCGCGACACTGGTCCCGCCCCGTGACGTCCACAACCATGGTCATGTCATCGGCACGGGTCCTGCCCCGTACTCGCTCATCCTCCTGGGCGACAATATGTTCGTCTTCGAGCGGCAGGAATACGATCCCGACGAGGGAACGTGCTGGACGCTCGCGCCTGGCGATCCAGGCAAGGACAACCGCCCGTCTCCGCTTCACCCGCGCTGAGACACCGCCTCGAGAACGACGGCCGAGCGATGACGGACATCGACCCTAGCGCCGACATCAAGGCGTCCGGAGTTCGCCGACTACCTGTACCTCGGCTTTACGAACGCCACCGCGCTCAGCCCGACGGACGTGATGCCGCTCGCCCGCTGGAGCAAGCTGGCCATGACCATCCAGGCGATCGGTTCGCTCGCCGTCTTGGGGCTGGTAGTCGCCCGTGCGGTCAACATCTTCAAGTAGATCCCGTGCGGGCGGGGAGTCACCACGGGCCCGTTCGGGATAATTTCAGGCGGAGAGACCACCGTCGACGGGAATGACGGCACCGGTCAGAGCGCCCGCGTCCGGCGAGCAGAGCCAGGCGATCGCGGCGGCCACCTCGTCCGGCTCGAGGAGGCGGCGCAGCAGCGCCTGGCCGGCGAACGTGTCCTGCGACGGCAGGTGGTAGACGGCCGCGCTGGCCTCGAGCATCGGACCGCGGGTCGAGCCGGGGCAGACGACGTTGGCGGTCACCCCGCTGCCAGCC
>NZ_JBARCR010000108.1:0-2032 GCF_049794275.1 Trebonia sp. | reverse complement strand
GGCCAGCGGTTCGGTGAGATGGAGGTCTGGGCGCTGGAGGCGTACGGCGCCGCCTACGCCCTGCAGGAGCTGCTCACCATCAAGTCGGACGACATTCTGGGCCGGGTCAAGGTCTACGAGGCCATCGTCAAGGGCGAGAACGTCCCAGAACCGGGGATCCCGGAATCATTCAAGGTGCTGATCAAGGAAATGCAGTCTTTGTGTCTCAACGTCGAGGTGCTGTCGAGCGACGGCGCCGCGATCGAGATGCGCGATACCGACGAGGATGTCTTCCGCGCAGCCGAGGAACTCGGCATCGACCTGTCCCGGCGCGAGCCGAGCAGTGTCGAAGAGGTCTGATCAAGAAGGGGGAATACCGCACATGCTAGATGTCAACTTCTTCGACGACCTCCGCATCGGCCTCGCCACCGCCGAGGACATCAGGCAGTGGTCACACGGCGAAGTGAAGAAGCCGGAGACCATTAACTACCGCACCCTCAAGCCGGAAAAGGACGGGCTCTTCTGCGAGAAGATCTTCGGCCCGACCCGGGACTGGGAGTGCTACTGCGGCAAGTACAAGCGGGTCAGGTTCAAGGGCATCATCTGCGAGCGCTGCGGCGTCGAGGTCACTCGCGCCAAGGTGCGGCGTGAGCGGATGGGGCACATCGAGCTGGCCGCGCCGGTCACGCACATCTGGTACTTCAAGGGTGTGCCGAGCCGCCTCGGCTACCTGCTCGACCTGGCGCCGAAGGACCTGGAGAAGGTCATCTACTTCGCCGCCTACATGATCACGTACGTCGACGACGAGGCGCGCCAGCGCGACCTGCCGTCGCTCGAGGCGCGGATCACGGTCGAGCGGACGCAGCTCGAGCAGCGCCGCGACAACGACATCGAGACCAGGCAGAAGAAGCTCGAGGGCGACCTGGCCGAGCTCGAGGCGTCCGGGGCGAAGGGGGACGCGCGGCGCAAGGTCCGCGAGTCCGCCGACCGCGAGATGAAGCAGATCCGCGACCGCGCCGGCAAGGAGATCGACAGGATCGACGAGGTGTGGTCCCGGTTCAAGGGCCTGAAGGTCCAGGACCTGGAGGGCGACGAGCTGCTCTACCGCGAGATGCGGGACCGGTTCGGCCGGTACTTCCGCGGCGGCATGGGCGCCCAGGCCATCCAGGACCGGCTCGCGACCTTCGACCTGGACGCCGAGGCCAACGACCTGCGAGAGACCATCCGCACGGGCAAGGGCCAGAAGAAGGCCCGCGCGCTCAAGCGGCTCAAGGTCGTGTCCGCGTTCCTGAACACCCGTAACTCGCCGATGGGCATGGTCCTCGACTGCATCCCGGTGATCCCGCCGGACCTGCGGCCGATGGTCCAGCTCGACGGTGGCCGGTTCGCCACGAGCGACCTCAACGACCTGTACCGACGGGTCATCAACCGGAACAACCGGCTGAAGAGGCTGCTCGACCTCGGCGCGCCCGAGATCATCGTGAACAACGAGAAGCGGATGCTCCAGGAGGCCGTGGACAGCCTGTTTGACAATGGCCGCCGCGGCCGCCCGGTCACCGGGCCTGGCAACCGCCCGCTGAAGTCGCTGAGCGACATGCTCAAGGGCAAGCAGGGCCGGTTCCGCCAGAACCTGCTTGGCAAGCGCGTCGACTACTCGGGCCGGTCAGTGATCGTCGTCGGCCCGCAGCTCAAGTTGCACCAGTGCGGCCTGCCCAAGCAGATGGCCCTGGAGCTGTTCAAGCCGTTCGTGATGAAGCGCCTGGTCGACCTGAACCACGCGCAGAACATCAAGTCCGCCAAGCGGATGGTGGAGCGGGCCAAGCCGGTCGTGTGGGACGTCCTCGAAGAGGTCATCACCGAGCACCCGGTGCTGCTCAACCGGGCGCCGACGCTGCACAGGCTGGGCATCCAGGCCTTCGAGCCACAGCTGGTCGAGGGCAAGGCGATCCAGATCCACCCGCTGGTCTGCACCGCGTTCAACGCGGACTTCGACGGCGACCAGATGGCGGTGCACCTGCCGCTGTCCGCCGAGGCGCAGGCCGAGGCGCGGATC
>NZ_JBARCR010000107.1:0-2750 GCF_049794275.1 Trebonia sp. | reverse complement strand
TCTCATGCCCGCGCTCCCGCCGGGACGGCTGCCGATGTCGTCGCCGCGGCCGCGGGCAGGTCGACGCGGACCCGCAGCCCGCCGCCGGGCCTGGCCTGGAGGTCCAGCGTGCCGCCATGGGCCTCAGCGATCGCCGCGACTATTGACAGGCCGAGGCCCGAGCCTTTGTCCGTGCCGATCCGGTCCGCCTCCAGCCGCCGGAACGGCTGGGAGAGCTCGGCTACCTGCTGCTGGTCGAGGACCTGGCCTCCGTTCTCGACGACCAGCCGGGCGCCTCCGCCGCGAGCCCGGGTCGTGATGGCGATCCAGCCGCCCGGGGTGTTGTGGCAGACCGCGTTGTCGATCACGTTCTCCACCATGCGGCTCAGCAGAGCCTGGCTCCCGGCCACCCAGGCGCCGCCCTGGCTGCTGGTGTCCTGCACGGTGAGATCCATGGCCGTGATGGCGGCGGCCTGATCGGCCAGCGCGGAACCCACGATGTAGTCCAGCGGCAGGATGGCCTGGCCAGGCATCGACCGGTGCTGGGCCCGGGCCAGTACCAGGAATGCCTCCAGCAGGCTCTCGATCCGGTCAAGCTCGGTGCGCAGCCGCCCGGCCAGCGCGACCGTCTGCGGCGGAGCGGGCTCGGGCTTGGCCAGCGCCACGTCGAGGGCCGCGCGCATCGTGGTCAGCGGGGTACGCAGCTCGTGCGAGGCGTTGGCGACAAACCGGCGCTGGGCGTTGAAGGCGACCTCTAGCCGCTCCAGCAGGCTGTCGATAGTGTCACCGAGTTCCTTGAGCTCGTCCTTCGGGCCGTGCAGGGCGAGCCGCTCGTGCAGGCTGTCCTCGGAGATGCGCTGGGCCGCCGCGGTCATCTTCCGGACCGGCCGCAGCGCCCGCCCGGCTATCAGCCAGCCGAGCGCGACCGATATCACGGTCATGATGGCCAGGGCGATCAGCGAGGCGATCAGCAGCTGGTGCTGGAGCTTGCCCTGGCCCGGCTGGCCGGCCGACTGCGACTGCAGGTTCTGCAGCTGGGCCTGCAGCGCCTGGATGCGGGCCTGGGCCTGGGCCAGCGAAGAACCGGGCATGGCCTGATTCGGGGCCGGGGCAGCTTGGACCGACGACGAGCGCGCCACGGTGACGCCGCTGGCGATCGCCAGCAGCACCGCGCCGGACACCAGGAACAAAATGCCGTACAGGGCGGTCAGCCGTACGCGCACGGTACGGCCGGGCCACCGCAGCCTGGTCGGCCGCACCGGCAGGCGCTGGGCCGGCATACGCCTCTCCTCCCGTCGGCAATGCCCTGATCAGGGGCTTCGGCCCTGCCATTTCAGCATGCCCGGCCGGACCTAACAACGGCATAACAGCCAGCGTGCGGCCCATGTTATGGCCCTTCCCGTAGAACCAGGCATGGCAAGTTCCACCCCGACCACAGAAGGAACGGGAAATGCAAGCCACGATCGAAGTGTCCGGACTACGGAAGCGGTTCGGTCCGACCCTGGCGCTGGACGGCATGTCGTTCACCGTCCAGCCCGGCCAGGTGACCGGCTTCGTCGGCCCGAACGGGGCCGGCAAGTCGACCACGATGCGGGTCATCCTCGGCCTGGATGCGGCCGACGGAGGCAAGGCGACCGTCGGCGGCACGTCATACGCGAGCCTGCGGCAGCCGATGCGGGTGATCGGATCGCTGCTCGACGCGGGGGCGCTGCAGCCGAGCCGGTCCGCCCGCAACCACCTGCTCTGGCTCGCGCACTCGCAGGGCCTGGACGCCAAGCGGGTGGACGAGGTCATCGAGCAGGCTGGCCTGCAGGGCGTGGCCAGGAGGCGGGCGGGTGGCTATTCGCTCGGCATGCGGCAGCGGCTGGGGCTGGCCGCCGCGCTGGTGCGCCGCCCGCGGCTGCTCATCCTCGACGAGCCGACCAACGGCCTCGACCCGCGCGGCATCAGGGACATCCGCGACCTGCTGACCGGCCTGAACGCGGACGGGGTCACTGTGTTCATGTCCAGTCACCTGCTGCCGGAGGTGTCCGCGCTGTGCACGAGGATCGGGGTGCTCGACTCAGGAAAGCTGGTGCTGCAAGAACAGCTCGCGTCCCTGCAAGAGCCGACAGGCCGCGTCCTGATCTCGACCGATGATCCGGAACGTGCGGTCGCGACTCTAGACGGCCTCGTCGAGCGCAGGGACGGGGCGGACCTCGTGGTGCGGTCCGCTGATCCGGCCGCGCTGAACGCCCGCCTCGTGGCCGCGGGCGTGCCGGTCAGGTCGCTGGCGGTGCAGCGGCGCAGCCTGGAAGAGATCGTGCTGGACCTGACGGGCGCGGGCTCCGACCAGTTCGGCGTGCCCGCATGATCGCCGTCGAGCTGTTCAAGCTGGTCCGGCGGCTGCGCACCTGGATCTCGATCGGGCTGATCTGCGCCCTGCCGCTGGTCGTGGCGATCTTCATCGCGGTCACGCACCTGGCCCCGCCGCCCGGGCAGGGCAGCGCGTTCCTGTCCGCGGTGCTGGACGAGGGGCAGTTGTACCCGGCGGCGGCGCTAGCGCTCGTGCTGCCGGTGTTCCTGCCGGTCGCCGTCGCGGTGGTGGCGGGCGACTCGATCGCGGGCGAGGCGTCCGCGGGGACGCTGCGCTACCTGCTGGCCCGCCCGGTCGGGCGGACGAAGCTGCTGGTCGCCAAGCTCGTCGCGGTCATCACGTTCGCGGTGCTCGCCGTCGTCGCCGTCACGGTCACCTCGTACGCCACCGGGGTGCTGATCCTCGGCCCGTCCCG
>NZ_JBARCR010000106.1:0-8676 GCF_049794275.1 Trebonia sp. | reverse complement strand
TGGTGCCCGGCACTGCAGTCGATGATCCGCCGTACCCGGTCAAGCGTGTGGCAGGCGTGCCGGTCAGTCTGCTGGGCGCGGCGGCCACCACCGCCACAGCCGCCGCTGGCTGGTTCATCGACCGCCGGTCTACCGGGTTCCAGGCAGGCGGCGTGTGAGTGCGCTAGTCAGACCTTGACGTTGAACCCGAGGTCGACGTCACACGCAGCCTGGCCACTCCGAATGCCCCAGTTTTCGGTAGGGCTTTCGCGAAGGGTGATCGAGACATGGTCGCGAGGGATTCCCAGCGGTTCAAGGCGGTCGACGATCTCCCCGTAGAGCCGTCGCTTGGCTTCGACGGAGCGACCGGCAAAGCAGTCCACCGACACCAACGTCGCGTACTCAGGTTCGGCCAGCGTCGGCGGGTGCGCAAAACGATGCGGCTCATGCACCTGAAGGCGCACATGCTTGTCCTTGGCAGGAATCCGGAAGGCAGCAGCCACAAGCGCAGCGTGAACCGCATCGATGAGCGCGGTCTCTTCCTCGCGAGACCACTGGCGGCGGACCTCGATGAGCGCCCAAGGCATGGCGTCCCCTTTCGCATCGGTCGCGCCATGCTTTCAGCCCGAGACCGGGTGATGCACCCGATTTCCTTGCCGTCCGCTCATCGGCTACGTGCGTTCTCGGCCCTGCAGGTAGCGCATAAACATGCACATGGGTCCCGCCCTCCGGGCGTAGTTCCTCGGTTCCTTTTTCAGGCCGAAGTAGCTAGCACGTCTATACGGCGGCCAGCCGGGCGACCAGTCTTGATCGCTCAGCCGGAGGTCAGGCCGAAGTTCCAGCTGTTGTTGGCCCGGTACAACTGGTGCACACGGCGGGAGCTATCCACGTAGAAGACCTGCTCACTGCCCGTGTCGCCGCTCACCTCGACGGCGTAGCCCGCGATCGGGCTCGATGTGCTGAGCGGCGTCTCGGGGTTGGGCACGCCGATGAGGAGGGTGTAGCCCCATGAATCGCCCTTGCGATAGACCTCGATGAGGTCGCCGTTGACGTCCGTATAGATGATGTGATGTGTCTGCTCGTACTCGCTTGAGTAGCCGGCCAGATCGCTGTCGGGCGCTGGTTTCTTCCCCCAGACCTCGTCGAGGTTGTGGGTCATTTGCCAGCTGCCCTGTTTCCACCACAATTCCTGTAGATGGCCGTCCTCGTCGATGTAGAAGACGTGCAGAGTGTCCTCGTAGGTGCAGGCGTAGGTCACCAGCGGGGTGTTCGCGGCGGGCGGGCTTGCGCCGGCCGCCGCGCTGAGATTGTTCCCGCCCCAGCTTCCGTCGTAGAAGTAGAGCTCGCGAATGGTGTTGTCGCTCGCGACATAGATCACGTGCTCGGTCTGCTCGCGCTCGAACATCGTCGCGGCGAGCGGGCTGTTTGCTTTCGGCGCCAGTGCGCCCAGGTATCCCGTCCGTCCGGACAGGTTGTTGGACTGCCACAACGGGAGGCCATCGCTGGTGTACGTGTTCGGCAGGAGGTAGAGCTCCCATACGTTGCCGTCCGTGCCGGCGTAGACGATGTGCTGGGACTGCTGCGATTGCCAGTAGTAGGAGGCGATGCCACTGCCTCGGGCCGCGGGCGGCGCGCCGGTGTGCTCTGTGAGGTCAGCATTGGTTTCCGGCCAATTTAGCACCGGCGGGGAGCCGTCGAAAGACATGGATACGCCTTGCACATGGCTGTTGGCGTCGATGTAACCGAGATAAGCGTCGGGCGGATCGTTATCGAAGGAGTCCGTGTTCGGGTTCCAGTTCATGCAAATAGGCCCGTCGCTGCGCGGGCTGATGTCCGAGCGGGGAAACGGCAGTGGGACGCCTGTTTGTGTCTGCGACTGCCACAGGGCCAGCACATCCACGGTCTGCCAGTCGACACCGCCCGAGTTCACGTCAGTTACCGACTCCGTGTTCTGCAGGACCGCATAGATTCGCTGGTCGCTGCCGATGTAAGCGAATCCGTAGTTCCTGGGAACGCCGGGCGTCGAAGCGGCCGCTATCGGCGTGCTGTCCGCAGGTTGCATGGCACCCTCCCGATAAGAGTTGCCGGTACGCCATCCGGCAGATTCGGCTGAAAGTGCCGGCCCGCAGGCAAGCACTCCGTCCTCTTTAATAAGAGTACACTCGACGGAGCCAGATACAGTCGGCAGTACCAGTGCGAATACATGCATTGACATATGCATAAGTCTCCGGACAAGTGCCCCATTTCGGGAGATTCATGAGATTACCCCGTTAAGCTCAGGTCCGAGTACCGCTTGTGCGCGCTTCGCGGCAAAAGAGTGCGGTCATGAGTGCGCCAGGGCGACGCGTGCAGTCGCCGTGCTGGACGGCCTGGGTGATGATCAGTTTGGCCGGTGCCGGCCGCCATGTGGCAAGATCAAAGATGCGATGCCTACGGACTTGACAGTGATTCTCGAACACCGGCCGGGAGAGCTTGCCCGGCTGGCGGAGATCACTGGGGAAGTCGGCGTCAGTATCCGGGGCCTTGCGGGATTCATTGGTGAGGGCCGAGGTGTCGTCCACCTGCTGCTCGACGACAACACCGTGGCTCTGTGCCGGCAGGCGCTTGAGCGCGCCGGGATCGGGATCGCCGATCAGCGCGAGGTGCTCGTGGTCGGCATCGAGGATCGGCCCGGTGCCCTCGGCGAGCTGACCAGGCGACTCGCCGATGCCAACGTCAACGTCGAGCTTGCTTACACCACTTTCGGCGGCGTGAAGGTCGTAATTGCCACCGATGACCTGATCAGCGCTCGCGCCGCGCTCCCGTAGACCGTGCACGACGCAGGCGACCCCTGTCGACCGGGGAGTGACCTCGCTCCTGCCGGCCGCTCGTAGCGCCGATCCGCGCCAGCGTCATGAGCGGCAAATGAGTCCGTCTCCTGAGCTGGCTGCGCCTACAGTGGCAGATGGCTGGCCGGCCAGCGCTAAGGGCCCGAGTCCGGTCATCCCGTGAGGGTTCGAGAAGCGTCAGGAAGTAGACCCGGCGGCCAGTTAAACGCCCGCTGCGCGGCAGAAGAGTGTGTTTCTGAGAGGCTAGTTTGATGTGAGAGGTAACCAGCAGCGGCTCTGTGTAGTTGCGTGATAGCGGCGAGGCGAGTGTCAGATGGCTGCCGGTCAAATGGCTGCTAATTTCGCGCGGATCGGTGGATTAGGGCCGACCTAAGAGTAACGTAGTCAAGCTAGTCGGCTATTTGAGCGGTGATTGCCCTAAGAACAGGTGCGCTGGTAGGGCTGACCGGGTGCGTACTGTGCCCATTGGACTGGAGCGATGTTTTCCGGGACTTTCTCACATATAAGATGCGTAAAGAAACGCTGAGTCAAATCCGTTAGCCTCTGGCGCAAAAACACTATGCTGCCATTTAGCTCCCCGAGAGCGAGAATCGAGCCGTCCGGAGAGAACGCGAGACTGTTAACCGCATTGCTTCCACTTAGGCGCGCGAGCTGCTGCCCGTTGTCCGCATTCCACATACCAAGATTCCCGGAGGAGTCCGCGGTTACGACGATCGGCCCGTCTGGGCTGAAGGCCACGCTCTCGACCGTGCTGCCGTCGGCCAGGGTAGCGGTCTTGCGGCCGGTTGCGGTATCCCAGAGGATGATGTGGCCGTTGTCGTCGCCGGCGGCCACGGTGTGCCCGTCCGGGCTGAAGGCTACGCTCTCGACCGGACTGGCGTCGGCCAGGGTAGCGGTCGGCTGCCCGGTTGCCGTGTCCCACGCGCCAATGAAGCCGGTGTCATCGTTGGTGACGCCGGCGGCCACGGTGTGCCCGTCCGGGCTGAACGCGACGCTGTGTATCGAGCCGGATGGGTCGCCTACGAGCAGGCTGGCCGTCTTGCGGCGGGTTGCCACGTCCCACAAGCCGATATTGCCGGCGTAATCGCCGACGGCCAGGATGTGCCCGTCCGGGCTGAACGCCACGCTCTCGACCGGGCTGCCCTCGGCCAGGGAGGCGGTCCTGCGCCCGGTCGTCACATCCCACACGCCGATGTGGCCGCTCCAGTCGCCGACGGCCAGGGTGCGCCCGTCCGGGCTGAACGCCACCTCCCCGACCGGGCTGCCCTCGGCCAGAGGAGCGGTCCCCCGCCCAGGTGCCGTGTCCCACAGGCCGATATTGCCGTTCTCGTCACCGGCCGCCAGGGTGTGCCCGTCCGGGCTGAACGCTACGCTGTTGACCGTGTTGCCCTCGGCCAGGGTAGCGGTCGTCTGCCCGGTTGCCGTGTCCCACAGGGCGATCTGGCCGTTGTCGTCGCCGGCCGCCAGGGTGTGTCCGTCCGGGCTGAACGCCACACTGAAAACTGGGCGGCCCTCGGTCAGGGAAGCGGTCCTGCGGTCGGCTGCGGTGTCCCATAGGCTGATTTGACCATTGCCGTCGCCGGCCGCCAGGGTGCGCCCGTCGGGGCTGAACGCCACGCCGTTAATGGGATTGATGGGGGAGTCCCCGCCTACGGCTAGGATGCTCGTCTCGCGGCCGGTTACCACATCCCACACGCCGATGTCGCCGCTGTCGTCTCCTTCGGCCAGAGTGTGCCCGTCCGGGCTGAACGCCACGCTGTCGACCCGGCTGCCGTCGTCCATGGAACCGGTCTTGCGCCCGGTCGTCACGTCCCATAGGGCGATCCGGCCGTTGACGTCGCCGGCCGCCAGGGTGTGTCCGTCCGGGCTGAACACCACTTTGTCGACCGTGCTGCCGTCGGCCAGGGAAGAGGTTCTCCGCCCGGTCGCCACATTCCACAAGCCGATCTGGCCGTTGACGTCGCCGGCGGCCAGGGTGTGTCCGTCCGGGCTGAACGCCACGCTGTAGGCCGGGCTGCCGGATTGCAGCAGGTGGCTCAGGGGTTGCTGGGCGGCTTGGATCAGTGCGCTTCTGGCTTGCAGTGTAGGAGCGCGTTCGTAGGCTTGCAGGCTGAGCAGCATCGCCAGCGGAGCATCTGCTGGCAGCAGGCTAGTGGCCTCGGCCGCCATCTCCTCGGACTGGGCGAGGCGGGATTGGCTGACCGCGTCCGAGCGCTGGATCACCGCAGCGGCTGCGACGAGCGAAGCGGCGATGGCCAGTACCACGATGACACAGAGCAGGCTGACCAGCTGCGCTCGCCGACGGTGCAGTGCCGCCTGGGAGGCGCGGACATACTCGCCGACAGCAGCGCGGTCTGTTGCGGGTTCGGCCTGCCTGGCCAGCCATGAGGCGGCGTCAGCGACGGCGTCACGGCCGAGCAGTTCCCCGTGGCCGCGCTGCCAGTCCGCGGCCTGGCGCTCGAGCCTGGCTTCCAGCAGGAGGTCATCGCGGCGGTCGGCCACCGCCCTGGCCAGCCTCGGCCATGCGGCGATGAGCCGTTCGTGGGCCAGCCGGACCGTGTCCCCCGTGCCGACCACAAGCCGCTGATCCTCCAGTCTTTCGATGATTGGCTGTTCAGCGGTCATCAGCAGGTCACGCGGCACCGGCCGGGCCGCGGGGAGGCGTTCGTCGCTCAAGGCGACGAAACGCGGCAGCAGGTGTTCCAGGACCTGCTCGCTGCCGGGCGGCAGTGACTCCTCGGCGGCCTGAGCACGCCGGATGATGGCGCCATCGATCCGCCCGACCCGCTCGTAGTCGGCGGCGGTCAAGACGGTGCGATCCTCCTTCACCAGCAGGTCATACATCTCGCGCAGCACGAAGGCCAGGAACGGCAGTGCGTCCGCGGTCTCTGCGCCGTGCGCGGCGTCGTCGATGAGGCGGCTCACCAGGCCCGGTTCGAAGGTCAGGTCAGCGCGCCGGGCAGGGCCTTCGATCGCGATGGCCAGCTGGGGCCGGGTGAGCGGGGCGATCGCGAACGGAGCGCGGATCACCGGCCCAATCACCGGCAGCCGCTGGATCTCATCGAAACGGTCAGACCGGACCGTCATCACGACCGTCACCGGTGAGCCTGCGCCAAGGCCACCGCCGAGCACGCCGAGGAACTCCTCACCTTCCCGGGCCGGGGTGACAGTAGCCAGCTGCTCAGCCTGGTCGACCGTAATGAGCAGCCGTTTCGCCGGGACCTTGGCGTGAATGGCCAGCCACTCGCCAAATGCCGCCAGGCCCTGGCTCACCAGCCTGTCCCGGCATTGACCGTCGGTCAGCTGGCCGGGAAGCAGACCGGCCAGCCGGCTCAGCAACCGGTCCAGGGGCCGGATCCCTGGCTCGAATGGACCGGCGACCGCCCAGCCCGACTGCGGCACGGCCAGCCGCGCCGCCAACCCCGCCCGCACCAGGGAGGATTTACCCGCCCCCGACGGACCCATCACGACCACTAGGTCACCGTCGCGCTGCCCAAGCGGCCCGTCGACCCGGGCCAGCAGGTCCCGGATTTCCTCCTCCCGCCCGAAGAACACACCAGCATCAGCCATGTCCATCGCCGCCAGCCCCGGATAAGGCGGACGGCCCCGCTCCCACCTGAGTCCGCCGCTGCCTGCCAGCCCGTCCAATCCCAGGCTGCCGGTCAGCCGGCGGATGCTGCCGTCACCGGCCGGGTCAAACCGGATACCCTGCAACGACCTAAGCAGCGGGTGCGGCGGAAGATCCGGGGCCAGATCAAGAGAATAAATACGCTTGCCCAGCTCGGTGGCCACCACCAGTTCCGAATGACACCACATAGAGGCCTGCGCAGCCCGGCTGTTCAGGAACACCACCGAATCGCAGATTCGCAATTCGCGCAGCAGCGTCCGCTGCCAGGCCGCGCCCGGGACGATACCGTCCTCCCGGTCAGTGTCAAGGAAAATGCTGTGACCGGCTGCCCGGACCCCCTCGGCGACACGGGCAGCCATCGCCCTGTCCGCCGAGGCGTGGCTGATAAAGACCTCACCCAAGGCACCCTCGCCCCCCAGCGGCTTCCCGACCGGTCCTGACACCTTACGCACCATGACAACAGACGAACAGCTTGACGGCAACAGCTGCAAAGGACGAAGTCCGCACAGCCTGCAGCTAAATCCCGCACAAGAATATAAGAGACCTACCCAAGAACGCCCTCAGGTACCTTTCTCGGGAACGCACAATTCATGTGCAGCTGGTAAGAATGATAATACATATGCGTAATGCAGGAAGCCGACTCCACCATGAATTTGGGACATAGGTAAACGTCTGCACAGCGCACTCATCTCGGCTAATGTCGGGCGTCTCCCGCGGATAGGCGACGCGTGAGCAGGCGCCGGGGTGGGCGGGGGTTTGCTCGAGGCTGGGCTTGTTCCTGGCCGGCTGGCGCCTGCTGGCTACTTGACGCGCTGGCCGAGCCAGTTCAGCACTTCGTCGGCGATCTCACGCCAGCCGTGGTCGATAGTCAGTGAATGGCCCCGGTCGTTGAACTCCCGCAGGTCGGTGATCGCTGGTGACTTGTGGTACAGCTTGCGGGTCGATCTGGTGATCGCTGCCGGGACCGTGTGGTCGTGGCCCCCGGCGATCAGCAGCAGTGGCCCGCGGGTCTTGTTGCCCGTGTTGACCTTGGCAGGCGACCGCCGCGATAGGTTCGCGGCGGCGGCTTCGAACAGCGGCTTGCCCGGCGAGGGGACCGTCCACCGCTGGTACAGGTCGGCGGACTCCTGCGCGGGCAGCGCATTTGCGAAGCCATAGCGGAACTGCTCCGGGGTCAGCGCTACCGCCTTGTTCCTGTTGGCCGGGGTGCGCAACGCGATCGAGGCGACCCGCAGCGCCGACGGGGGCAGGTAAAGCACGCCCTTGACCGGCGCCGCGTCGATCGCTACTCCCGCGGCCGCGAGGTCCTGGCCCAGCAGTCGCTGGACGATCAGGCCGCCGAAGGAGTGTCCGATCACGATCGGCGGGGCGTCCAGGCCGCGGATGATCTGCGCATAATGATCGACGACATCGTCGATGCCCTTCCCGGCCACCTGGTCGGCATGGCTGCGGGTTTCCTCGACAGTGTCGGAGTCTCCTGGCCAGCCCGGCGCCAGCGGCGCGTAGCCCGCGGTCTGGAACAGTTCCGTCCACGGCGCCCACGAGCTCGCGTGCAGCCACAGACCGTGAATGAAAACAACATGACTGCCCGCTGGCGTCATCGCGTTTGCCCCTCGTCCCTGATACCGCAGCCCGCTGCTGAACCATCAGCTGCTTGAAGATCAGTGTGCTACCCGCTCCGCGACCGCGGCAAGCTCCGCAGATGCCGGCATACGCTCGCAGCGGCAGATCCGGATGTTTGCCCACAGCGCGCTGATGCATAAACATACGGCCGACTGTCCGCCGAGCAGGGTGACCGTGACTGCGCAATACAGCGGTGCAACGGGCGCTTGAGAACCGCGCCGGCCCAGCCCACGGGCATACTCTGAGCCGCGCTGGGTCTGCCCAGAGCGCCGCTCGGATCATGGCCTTCTTGCGCGTCACAACCCGGTAAGGAAGGGGCATCACGCGGCACTCACCTGAATACCCGCCCTGGTGATGCCGGGCGCGGACGTATGCGACTGGACTGGGGCCGATAGCCAGAATTGGCTACGCTGCCTCAGCGCCCGCTACCAGGACTGGTCATGACGCGGCCCCGCCGCCGTCCTTAGCGTGAACCCAGGTCACTGAAAGACGACAAGGGGGCGCCGTCGGCGATGATCGCCGGCGGTCTCGCGAAAAGGGGAACCATCATGGCGACGAGCACGACCAAGCTGACCTACTACAACGGCTACATGTGGCATGTTGTCCTGCTTCCGAGCG
>NZ_JBARCR010000105.1:0-3567 GCF_049794275.1 Trebonia sp. | reverse complement strand
CCTGTTCGGGGGTCATCCCGGCCGCCGCGATCGCCTTAGCCGCCAGCCCTTCAGGGTCGGAAAGCAGCGCCGCCGCCAGGTGGCCAGCGCCGAGCGGCTCCGGTGCGGCCAGCTGGCCGGCCGACGCCAGCGCACGGGCGGCGCGTTCGGTGAACCGGGAGAACGGCTGCGGGTTCCCTTCCATGAGCTCGGCGGCCTTGCTTGGCACGAAGCGCTTCTGCGCGGCCTGCTTGGTGACGCCCATCGCGGCGCCGATCTGACTCCAGGAGGCACCGGAGCGCCGGGCCTGGTCCACGAAGTAGCCGATCAGCGCATCAGACTGCTCATCGAGCCTGGCGGAGACGGCGAACGCGTCCGCCACGTTCTCCAGCGCCCCGCCATCCGGGTGCTGGGCCTTGACGTAAGCGATCAGGTTGTCCAGCGGAACAGGAAACTCACTCATACGGTCAACTCTAGGTTGACGATCTGCGATCGTCAACCCGAGATTGACGCCGGTGGGGGAGGCCATGGCTGAGCCTCCCGGGCCGCCCCGCGCGGGGCTAGCCGAAGAGGGCGCGGATGTCGTCGGGGGATAGCGCTGACGAGAAGGCGCCGTCGCTGTCCATCACGGAGGAGAACAGCCCGGCCTTGCGCGCCTTGAGCGCCATGACCTTCTCCTCGATCGTGCCGGAAGCGATCAGCCGGTACACCATTACGTTGCGGGTCTGGCCGATGCGGTGCGTCCTGTCGACGGCCTGCGCCTCGGTCGCCGGGTTCCACCAGGGATCGAGCAGGAAGCAGTAGTCGGCCTCGGTGAGGTTCAGCCCGAAGCCGCCGGCCTTGAGGCTGATCAGGAACACCGGTGCGGTTCCCTCCTTGAACCCCGAGATCACCGCCGGGCGGTTCACCGTGCTGCCGTCGAGATAGCAGCACGGCACCCCGGCCGCCTCGAGGCGGCCGCGCACCATCCGCAGGAACCGGGTGAACTGGCTGAAGACCAGTGCCCGGTGGCCGCCGCCCACCACGTCTTCGAGCTGCTCGAGCAGCGAGTCGATCTTCGCGGACGGGACGTCGCCGTGCGCGTCGTCCACCAGGGCGGCATGCAGCGCGAGCTGGCGCAGCAGCGTCAGGGACCGCAGGATCGTGAACCGGTTGTGGTTGACGTCGCCGAGCAGGCCGAGGACCTTCTGCCGCTCCCGCTGCAGGTGCGTCTGGTACAGCCTGCGGTGCCGCGGGCTCAGCTCGACCTCGAGGATCTGCTCCTGCTTCTCCGGCAGGTCGGCGGCGACCTGTTCCTTCGTGCGGCGCATGATCAGCGGCCGGATCCTGCGGCGTAGCTGGCCGAGCAGCTCCGCGTTCCCGCCCTTCTCGATCGGGCGCGCGTAGTACTCCTTGAACCGTTCCGGGTTCGGGAACAGCCCCGGCGCGGTGATCGACAGCAGCGACCACAGCTCCATCAGGTTGTTCTCCATCGGCGTGCCGGTGATCGCCACCTTGAACGGTGCGTCGACCTTCCGCGCGCACGCGTGCGCCTTGGAGTGGTGGTTCTTCACGTACTGCGCCTCGTCGAGCACCAGCCCCGCCCAGGGGAGCGCCCCGTACGACTCGAAGTCCAGCCGCAGCAGGGTGTACGACGTCACCACCGCGTCCGCCCCCGCGATCACCGACTCGAGCGCCACGCCGCGCCGGGCCAGCGTGTCCCCGATCGTCACCACCTTCAGGTCCGGGGTGAACCTGCGCGCCTCCGCCGCCCAGTTCGCCAGCACGCTCGTCGGCGCGACGATGAGGAAAGGATTATCCGTAACGTCCTCGCCTGACTCCGCGGCCTTCATGGCTTTCGCATGAGAAAGCAGCGCCAGCGTCTGCAGCGTCTTGCCCAGCCCCATGTCGTCGGCGAGGATGCCGCCGAGCCCGTGCCGCCACAGGAACGCGAGCCACTGGAACCCGGAGCGCTGATACGGGCGCAGCAGCGAGTCCAGTGCCGCAGGGGGCGCTGGGTGCTCGACAGAAGACAGCGAGAGCAGCCCCTGCACCTGGCGCTGCCACGCCGCGGCCTGATGGCGGACCACGCCGAGGCCGGCCAGCTCGTCCCACAGGCCGGCCTGGAACCTGCTGATGCGCAGCGGGCCGTCCAGGGCGGCAGGCTGATCCGTCAGCGCGCGGGCCTCCTCGATCAGCCGGGCGAGCGCCATCAGCTCCGGCTTGTCGAGCGAGAAGTAGGCACCGTCAGGCAGCAGCAGGTGCGACTGGCCGCTGGCCAGTGCCACGAACAGCTCGGTGAACGGGACCTCGCGGCCCTCCACGGTGATGGTGATGCCGAGGTCGAACCAGTCCTGCTCGCCGTCGAGCTCGGCCGTGGACACGCCGATCCGCAGCGAGTCTCCGGCCTCCCGGTAGTCCGGCACCCGGCCGGACACCTCCACCCGCACGTCGTCGCGGCCGGACAGCAGCGGCAGCACCTCGGTGCTGAACACCATCGTGTCGAGACCGTGCAGGGTGGCGGCGGAGAAACGGGCCCGTTCCGGGAGATCGAGATCGACACCGGCCAGCACCCGCGCTTCCGCGGCGGGATCGCGGAACTCGGCGACCCGGGAGCCGACCGCGGCTCGCAGCTCCGCGTCGCCAACCTGGTACGCCCATTCCCAGCGGAGGTCCACGTCGTGGGCGCCGAAATACCTGGCGCTGAGCACCAGCCGGGGTTCGGAGATCCGCGGCGGGGTGAACGAGCCGTCCGACGAGATCACCGGGGCCATTCGGCGCAGCCTCGGATAGTACCTGGACAGGAACGCGGCCTGCCCGGCCGACGGCACCACGAGCCGTTCGTCGGCGAGGGCGAGCTGCTGGAGCTGGCGGGGGACCGGGGCGGCGAGGCGGGCCAGCCGGAATCTGGCGTGCTCGGGGCGGTCCTGGTGGGCCTGCACGCGATCGGCGAGCACCACCCCGTGGCCCTCGGTGCCGATGAAGCTCAGCGGCACCGCGTCATCACCGCCGGGAGTCTTGATGACCGGGGCGATCAGCAGCGCGGTTCCCTCGTCCGCGACGTCGCTGGTGACGTCGAGGCACAGCTCCGCGGTGCCTGGCGGCGGCACCAGGCCCTGCCTGCGCGGGTAGACGAGCGGCAGGGCGGCGGCGTGCGCCTGCTCGAGGACCGGCCAGAGCTGGCGGGACTCGCAGCTGGACAGCTCGAGGTACCGCTGGTCGCCGCCGTACGCGTAGCCGTATCCGTAGTAGGAGGATCTCGCAGTGGCGCTCGCCCGGTGCAGGGCGTACAGCTCGTGCAGCAGGCGGACGTGCGCGGCCGGGTACTCGTCGCGCAGCAGCAGGTAGTCGAGCCGGGACCAGGTCAGGTTCCCGGCCACCCAGGCGCCGCTGCGGCCGCGCGTCACCAGCCGGGCCTGCAGCCTGAGCCGGCTGGTGCCGTCGTCGGGTTCCTGCCGGGTGTAGTAGGCGGCGTACCGGGTGGCAGGCTCCGGGGTGTTCGGCACCAGGGACAGCTCGATCGCCAGCGGGGCGCCCATGTCGGCGGGACCGGCGTCCGCGTCGTCCGCCGTGCCGGCCGGTCGCGGCGTGCCGAGCAGTGAGTCGAGC
>NZ_JBARCR010000104.1:0-2420 GCF_049794275.1 Trebonia sp. | reverse complement strand
GGCCGGACGTGGCCGCCGCCGCGGCCGCGATCGGCGCCGCCGACGCGGGGGACGAGGACGCGGCGTTCACCGTGGACTCCGCCGACGGGCACGAGCTGGCTTGGTACGCGGTGCAGGAACTTCACGATTTTCCCGAACTGCTTCCTGGCATGGGGGACTTAGTCTCCGCATGAGAGCTCCCCGCCCCCATTCCCCCTGGGCCCCCCATACCCCCCGGCGGGACCGACTCCCTGAGTTAACTGACTCTCACGGCGGAGGTAACGTCAGTCCCATGGATGCCGTGACCAGAGTGCCACCGCCGTACAACGAGCCGGTGCGCCAGTATCAGCCGGGCAGCGCGGACCGCGCCTCGCTCGAGTCCAAGATCAAGGAGCTCGCCGGACAGCAGGCCGAGCTGACCATGACGATCGGCGGCCGGCCGGTCATGGGGTCCGGCGAGCGCGTGCCCGTCGTACAGCCGCACAACTTCCGCCGCGTCCTCGGTGAGTTCGGCAATGCGACGGACGAGGACGTGGTCGCGGCGATCGCCGCCGCGGGTGCCGCGGCCCGCGACTGGCGGGCGCTGTCGTTCGCCGACCGTGCCGCGGTCTTCCTGCGCGCGGCGGACCTGCTGGCGGGCCCGTGGCGCGCCACGCTGAACGCCGCGACGGTCCTCGGCCAGTCCAAGTCGGTGCTCCAGGCGGAGATCGACGCGGCGTGCGAGATGATCGACTTCTGGCGGTACAACGTGGCGTTCGCGCGCCAGCTGCTGTCTGAGCAGCCGGAATCGGCCGCGGGCACGTGGAACCAGCTGGAGTACCGGCCGCTCGAGGGCTTCGTGCTCGCGATCACCCCGTTCAACTTCACGTCGATCGCTGGGAACCTGCCGACCGCGCCCGCGCTGCTCGGGAACGTCGTGGTGTGGAAGCCGTCGCCCACCCAGCAGCTCGCGGCGCACTACACCATGCGGCTGCTCGAGGCTGCCGGGCTGCCGCCGGGCGTGATCAACATGGTGACCGGGGACGGCCAGGCGGTGTCCCGGGTGGCGCTCTCCCACCCGGACCTGGCTGGGATCCACTTCACCGGCTCGACCGGCACGTTCCAGCACCTGTGGCGCACGGTCGCGGGGAACATCGGCGCGTTCCGCGACTACCCGCGGCTGGTCGGGGAGACCGGCGGCAAGGACTTCGTGATCGTCCATCCGTCGGCCGAGCGAGCCTCGATCGTCACCACCCTGGTCCGCGGCGCCTTCGAGTACCAGGGCCAGAAGTGCTCGGCCGCCTCCCGCGCCTACCTGCCGCGCTCGCTGTGGGAGCAGGTGCGCGACGAGCTGGTCACCACCGCCGGGTCGCTGTCGTTCGGCGACGTGTCTGAGGACCTGTCGCTGTTCGGCGGCGCGGTGATCGACTCCCGTGCGGTGGACAAGCACCGGGGCGCGTTCGACCGGGCCAGGTCCCGCCCGGCGGTGCGGTTCCTGACCGGCGGCGAGATCGACGACTCGGCGGGGTACTTCGTCCGCCCGACGATCCTGGAGTGCGACGACCCGGCCGACGAGGTGTTCACGACCGAGTACTTCGGGCCGATCCTCGCGGTGCACGTGTACGAGGACGCGCAGTACCAGGCGATGCTCAGCCAGGCCGCCGACGTCGCACCGTACGCGCTGACCGGCGCCATCCTGGCCACCGACCGCAAGGCGATCGCCGAGGCCACGGACCGGTTGCGGTACTCGGCGGGCAACTTCTACATCAACGACAAGCCGACCGGCGCGGTCGTCGGGCAGCAGCCGTTCGGCGGCGCCAGGGCCAGCGGCACCGACGACAAGGCGGGCTCGGTGTTCAACCTCATCCGCTGGGTCTCCGCCCGCACCATCAAGGAGACGTTCACGCCGCCAACGGACTACCGTTATCCCCACATGGGCTAGAACGGACGTGCGGGCCGGTCCAGGCTGGTCCGGAATGGTGTGGTCAGCGCCCTTATCCGAACGCGTTTCCGTCCATATCGGTCCGGGATAGTTCAGGGTGTCAGGCTCCCTGCAGAGGCTCCCGGAGCCTGGCGGCGTACGCCACCGCCTACCCGGGGGCTTGCGGGAACTGCCTCATCTCCCGAGAGGGGATTACCCTAGGCGTATTCCGAAGTGCCCAGGGAACGCATAAATTCGTCGTCCTCTTGCTCATTCTTGGTCAGCAGGCCGAGGGCCCGGCGGGCTTCGTGTCGGCGTGCGGCCTCGCGGAGTTCTTCGAGGAACGCAAGATGCTCCGGAGAGTCCAGGTAATCCAAGTACGCCGAGTCATAGTAGGGCTTGCCTCGCACGCTGTCTTCGGCTCGAGCGGCCACCCGGTGTCTTCCCAGCCGTTCGGGCTGCTTGCGGTGCATCACGTTGTACTTGGGCTGCTCGCCGAAAATCGCGGCTGCTTCAGCATCGAGAGCCTCGTCCCGCGTGT
>NZ_JBARCR010000103.1:0-3507 GCF_049794275.1 Trebonia sp. | reverse complement strand
CGTCGCCGCCGGGAGCTTCGACCTCGGCTTCGCCGGGACCAGTGTCTTCGACACGCTTGGGATCCCGAGTTTCCAGGCCCTCGGCGCCCCGATGCTTATCGACAATTACCCACTGGAGAATGCGGTGATCCGCAGTTCCCTGCCGGCCAAGATGATGGCAGGCCTGGCCAAGCTCGACGTGACCGGACTGGCAGTCCTCGGCGACGAGATGCGCAGGCCGGTAGGGGTGCGGCAGCCCATCTTGAGCCTGGCCGACTGGCGGGGCATCACGTTCGGGACCTACCAGTCAAAGACCGAAGAGGCCGCCGTCCGCGCTCTGGGGGCAAAGCCAGGCCCGGGATTCGCGACCGCCAGAGATCAGGCCCTCGCCCGCGGTGCACTGCAGGGCTTCGACCTGAACCTGGTGTACTACCACCAGCTAGCCAAGGAATCGGTCGCGCCTTATATCACGGCCAACGTCAACCTGTGGCCCAGAACGGTCGCCCTCTTCGCCAACCCAGGCCGGCTCGCCAGGCTCTCCGCCTCGCAGCGTCGGCTCGTGACTCAGGCGGCGGCAGACGCGGCGGTCCACTCGACCGGCCTATTCCAGGACGAAGACCCCGTCGTTCGCGACATATGCCAGTCGGGCGGACGGTTCGCTGACGCCTCAGCCGCCGACCTGCAAGCACTCCGGCAGAGCTTCGCCCCCGTCTACGCGAATCTCGAGGCCGATCCGCAGACCAAGGCCATGATCGGGCAGATCACGGCAATGAAAAGGTCCACCCCGGCCGGGCCGGCCCTGACCATACCCGCAGGCTGCACCGGCCACGCTCCCGGGCAGGCCGCATCGGGATCCACCACGACCGCCAAGCTGAACGGCACCTACCGGTGGACGATGACCGCACGCGATGGGACCACCACCACCCCGGACGTGAACAGCGAGATGGCGTACCCTTCGATCTTCACCGCGACGCTGCAGGACGGGCGATGGACGATGCGCCACAGCGGGGCCGAGACTATGACAGACAACCCCGGGGACTCCTACTCCGTCCAGGGCGATCGCATCAGGTTCCACTGGGCAAGTGGCTTCCTGACGTTCACCTACTCGGTTGACGCCAAGGGCAACCTCCACCTGAAGGCCGTGCCGCCGGTGCATCCCGACGACGCGTTCGTCTTCACGACGCATCCTTGGACGAAGATCGGATAATCACTGCAGGGCATCAGCGTTCCTGGCCGCCGAGCGGAATCTCGGCGGCCAGGCGCGTTCCGCAGCCCGGCGTGCTCTCCACGCGGAACGTGCCGCCCAGCGCCTCGACCCGGTCCGCGAGTCCCGTCAGCCCCGACCCCGTCCGGGGATCCGCCCCGCCGGCGCCATCGTCGGAAACCACGATCACGATCGTCGCGGCGCCCGGCGCTACAGAGATCGCCGCCCGCGATGCCGCCGAGTACTTCGCAACGTTCGCGAGCCCTTCGGAACAGACAAAGTAGGCGGCCGCCTCGACGTGCGAAGGGAGCCGGGTGCTCGCGACGCTGATCTCCACCGGAACGGGTGAGCCGTCGGCCAGCCGGGCCAGGGCTCCGGCCAGGCCATGTTCGGCCAGAGCCCGGGGATGCAGACCCTGAGCGAGCTGGCGCAGCTCCTCAAGCGCCTGCCTGAGCTGATCTTCGCCGCGCGCGATCTTGTCTCTGGTCTGTGGGCCCGTCGCGTCCAGTCGGCCCCGGTACAAGGTCTTCTGCAATTCTGCTAGCCGGCGCCCGGCTCCGTCGTGCAGCCGGCGCTCGAGCCGCTGGCGCGCCTGATCGCCGGCCTCGAGGATGCGCAGGCGCGATGCCGCGAGTTCGGCGATCTGGGCTCGCACCTCCGCGTGAAGACGGGCATTGGCGGACTCCAGCTGCACCGCGGCCGCGACCGCGTCAAGAAGCGCCTGATCGCTCAGCACAGCAGAGTCATGGATGAGGACCGCGGCCGGACGGCCGTCCCGCTCGATCACGGTCGCCGACCGATCGGACCCGGCACCGGGAAGCGTCAACGTGCCGCCACTGGCATCAACGAACGTCCCAGCCTCGGGAAGCCAGTAACCGACCTCCAGCGCCGGGTCGCCGATCACCCGGGCCAGCTCCCACCGGAGGGTTCGGGATCGGGCTTGGCCAAGTTGCAACACCAGATCGGCGACCCCTGCCCCCTCCCCAGGGCCGAGGAGGAGGCCCGCGAGCAGCACGCCCGCGACGATGACCACCGCAACCTCGTAGGCGAGCAGCGATATCGGGCTGGCCTCCTCCGGCGCGATCACGAGGTCAGCGACCGCGCTCACGGCGAGCACGAAACCCAGCCCGGCCGCGGCCTGCAGCGCAATCAGGCGCATCCTGCGGGCCGGGCCAACCATCCGCGCGTATTCGTAGCCGCACACACCGAGCAGCAATGCGGCGAGCAGGATCGTGGCGGTTTCGCTTTGCCAGACTGGCGTGATGACCGCCGCGGCGTAGAAAACGGCGATCGCCACGCCGGTAACCCGCGACGGCCGCCGGCCACTCGGATACGTGAGCAGAAGCTGGAAAAGCGGCCCGCGGTGCAGGTAGAGGGCATGAGCAGCCGCCCACGCCACGACGCCCACGCCGACTCCGGCGAAGTTCCCGAGGAACCAGGCGAAACCCGTGGCCGACATCAGGACACCCGAGCGGCTCTCCGGGCGCCGGGCCGACGCGATGAACCCGCAGCCGATGAGGCACCAGCCGACCGCCAGATCCGGGATCCAGTGACCGGGATCGCCCCAGCCGTATCCGCTCCACTCCGCAGCCAGGCCGACCGCGGCGGCTGCCGGCAGGATCAGGAACCGGCGCTGCATCGCACGCTTAAGCCGACCAGGGCGGCGAGCGCCTTCCCGGAGAGCTCGCTTTTCGAGATGAACCCGCGCGCCGATGTCTGACTGAGGCGCGGCCCGTAGGTCGCTGCCTCCCGGCCCGAGACGAGCACCACCGCGGGCGGATCGGGCGCCTCGGCGAGTCTCTCCGCGACGGCGAGGCCATCCAGGTCAGACAGCTGGATGTCGAGCACGACGATCTCGGGATGCAGCGTGCTGACGGCCTCGATAGCGTCCATCCCTCCCGCGGCCTCACCGATCACGTCGAAGCCGGCCGCCTGGAGCAGGGCCCTGGCCGAAGCCCGGAAGACCTCATGGTCATCGACGATCAGCACGGTGGGACGCACAATGCCCATCGTCCCACACGACCGCAAAACAAACCCTGTGGCCAGCATCAATGACCGAACGGACAGGCGGTACTGGAGAGATTGAGAGCAGCCCTCACAAAACCGCGCCTACGGCATCGGACCGTCCGCACCGGAACCAGAATCCCAAACATCCTCCGACCTGCACATGAGGGACAGTGACGATTACCGGCAGCTGTCAGCCGTAGACGTGCTGGGCCTGGGTGATGGCGGCGCCATCGGCGGCGGGGATCCCGCTCAGCGGTATGAAGGGGAACACCTTGATGGCGGTCAGCTTCGGCATGCCGGCCGGGCCCGCGTCGGCG
>NZ_JBARCR010000102.1:0-9460 GCF_049794275.1 Trebonia sp. | reverse complement strand
GGTCCAGGGTGGCGAACAACGCGTCCTCCACCAGCACCCCCGCGCCGGTCAGCACGTTGAGCAGGCTGGACTTGCCCGCGTTGGTGTACCCGGCGATGACCACGGACGGCACGGCGTTGCGCCTGCGCTGCCCGCGCTGCACTTCGCGGCCGACCTTGAACGTGCCGATCTCGCCGCGGAGCTTGGAGATCCGCGTCCTGATCCGGCGCCGGTCGGTCTCGATCTTGGTCTCACCGGGACCGCGGGTACCGATGCCGCCGCCGCCGGCCACCCGGCCGCCCGCCTGCCTGGACAGCGACTCACCCCAGCCGCGCAGCCGCGGCAGCATGTACTGCAGCTGCGCGAGCTCCACCTGGGCCTTGCCCTCGCGGCTCTTGGCGTGCTGGGCGAAGATGTCCAGGATCAGCGCGGTCCTGTCGATCACCTTGACCTTGACCACGCCCTCAAGCCTGCGCAGCTGGCTGGGGCTCAGCTCGCCGTCGCAGATAACCGTGTCGGCGCTGGTCGCCGCCACGATCCCGGCCAGCTCCGTGGCCTTGCCCGAGCCGACGTAGGTGGCCGGGTCGACCCGGCCGCGCCGCTGGATGAGACCGTCGAGCACCACGGACCCCGCGGTCTCCGCGAGCCGGCTCAGCTCGCGCAGCGAGTTCTCCGCGCCGGTCAGCGTGCCGTCGGACCAGACCCCGATCAGCACCACCCGCTCCAGGCGCAGGGTACGGTATTCGACTTCGGTTACGTCGGTGAGTTCGGTCGAGAGCCCCGCGACGCGCCGTAGCGCGTGCCGGTCTTCCAGGTCAAGCTCCCCCGTAGCGGCGGACATCTCGGTCCACTCGCTGAAAGCTGTCGTCATCGTCCTCCAAGCTTCTGCCGTCTCCCCGATGGTGCCACCGCCGTGAAGACTAGTCACCTTAATAACACCGGGCAGCGGCGGAATGTGCCCGGCCGCAACGGTCGTCAGCCGCTGAGCGCCGCGTGGGCGGCCTTGCGGCCGGCTTCGAAGGCGGCGGCTAGCGTGGCGCCGTCGGTGGTCAGGCGGCTGACCGGCGGAGTCGACGCGGACGGGCGGATGGTCAGCGCGCGGCCCTCGCCTTCCAGCTCGGCGATGCGCGCCATGTCATCGGCCGTGCGCCGACCGCGGGTCAGCAGCGCCGCGCGCAGCTCGGGCGACTCCTTGCGCAGCGTGGTGCGGGCGAGCAGCCGGATCGAACGCGGCGGGCGGGGCACCGGGACGCCGTCCGCTCTCGCGGCCACGGTGAGCGGGAGGCGGGAGCGGAGCACGAGGAAGTGCGTGGCGCCCTGGGCGAGCGGCGTACGGAACGGGATCGACTCGGCGACCCCTGCGTCGTAGAACCGCCGGTCGCGCAGCTGCACCGACGCGCCCGCGAGGAACGGCAGCGAGGCGCTCGCCCGCAGCGCCAGCCGCAGCTCCGCGGGATCACCGATCAGCGGCCGCAGGTCGGTGGAGGCACCGGTCACCGCGTCGGTCGCCAGCGGGTGGTATTCAACCGCGCTGGCGAGCACCGACTCGAAGTCCATCGGCCACCGCGTCTGGTACACCACCTCGATCAGCGCGCGGATGTCCACCACCGGGCGGCCGCGCAGCACCGCTTGCCAGCGGATCAGCTCCTTGGCGTAGTCCGGCTCCGCCCAGCCGCGCAGGCCCTCGGGACGGGAGCTGAGCAGCCACGCGCCGGTGATGGCGCCCGCCGACGCGCCGTACACCGCGTCGAACGCCGGCACCAGGCCAAGCTCGTGCAGTGCCAGCGCCATGCCCGCCGAGACCGCGCCGCGCATCCCGCCGCCCTCGATGGACAGCGCCACACGCAGCCCGTCGGTGCGGTTTCCCGGTGTGCTGCCCGCGCGCAGCCGCTCGCGGAGTACCCGCAGGACGTCAGTCGTCTCTTTACCGGCCGGTGCGCGCATCGAGTCCTACGCTAGCCGTTGCCCGCACCAGCGGTGCGCACGCCTCGCGCAGCTCGGGGCCGATCACCGCCGGGCGGAGCGTGCCGGGGTCGAGCCGGACCTGCACCCGGCGCCCTTCCGCGTACGTGACGGTCTCATCCGCCGACAGCACCCGGAACCCGTACACCGCGCTGGTGTTGCCCAGGTGATCGATCCAGAGCTGTACATGGACCGGGCCGACCCGGGTGATAGGCACGTGGTAGGTGATGGCGAACTCCCTGACGACGAAGAACACGTCCTTGAAGCTGGGCGACGCCGGGTCGAACGCCCAGCCTGCCCGGGTCCAGTACGCCGCGAGCGCGCGCTCGAGCAGCAGGACGTAACGGCCGTTGTGCACGACCCCCATTGCGTCCAGGTCCTCGAAGTGGACCATGACCGGCTCTATGACGCCTTCCATCGGTTACTCCCCGGGTAGCAGGTGCGGCGTTGGTGACAGGGCGCGCAACCGGTCGAGCACGGCGCGGCGCGCGAACACCGCGCCCTGCTCGAGGCTGTGCAGGCGAGCGGACGTGACGGCGCCTTCGCCGAGTGCGTCGATCTCGAAGGCGAGCTGCGCCGCGTCCGTGTCCGGGCGGAGCTCGCCGAGCTCGACTGCCTGTTCCGCCGAGCGCTGGAGGAAATCCCACCAGGTGTCGATGGCGGTCGTCAGCGCGTCACGGACCGGGCCGGGGCGGTCGTCGAATTCGGCCCGGCTCGCCACGAAGAAGCAGCCGCCGGGCAGCGCGCGGGACGTGTAGTAGGCCAGCCGATCCTCGTGCAGCGCCCACAGCCGCCGCACGCCGCGCGGCATCGCGAGCGCCGGCGTGACGATCTCGTCCGTCCATTGCCGCACCGCGTGCTCGACGATCGCGAGCTGCAAGATCTCCTTGTCCGGCCAGTGCGTGAACAGGCCCGATTTGCTGATCCCTGTCTCGTCGGCCAGCCTGGCCAGCGACATCGCGTCCAGACCATAGACCGAGGACAGTGCTACCGCCGTATCGAGCACCGCCAGCCGTGTCCGCGCGCCGCGCGCGACCCTCCCGTCAGCCATGTGGCCAGCGTACCATAAATAAGACCGACCGGTCGGTTAGTTTGTTGGGGATCGGGCCGAGTCAGCTGGAGACGGTCGCGCTGGGCGGACGGACGATCGGAGACGGGCGGGCGGCCACTTTCGGATTGGGTGCGTGCCGCGACTTACAGGGGCTGAAGGGCCAGGGTTTATGACGGCCGGGCCGGCGAAGACCTCAGCCGCGGCGCTGAGCATGATCACGAAAGAAAAATCTCCTATGCGCGTACTTTTCTTTCGTGATCATGAAATCAGCGGGCTCAGGCCGGCCGCCGCGCCCTCGCCGGGGGCCGTCCCGGAGGGCAGGGCGCGAAACGGTACGTTTTCTGTCTGGTTTGTGGTTGTTTTAGGTCATTTTCGCGCCCTAAGTCATCCCGGGGGCTAAGCGTGTCAAGCAGCGAAGGCGTTAGCTGGCGGGAGCCTCGGCCTGGTGCAGGGCGCGGAGCGAGTTGGGCAGTTCGCCGTCGTAGACGACCGTGAGGCGGTGCGTGGCGCGGGTGATCGCGACGTACAGGTCGTGGCCGCCGTTCGGGGACTGGGCGGTGATGCCGGCCGGGTCGGCGAGTACCACGCGGTCGAACTCGAGGCCCTTCGCCTGCGTGACCGTGAGCAGGGCGGCCGGCGCGTCCAGCGACTCGGGCTGGTCGCCAGGCACGGCCTCGGGGATCGCGGCGGCGACGTCCGCGGCACGGGCATCGGAGACGATCACGGCCAGCCGTCCGGCGTCGGGGCCGCCGATCTCGGCCAGGTCGTCCCTGGCGATCCTGGCGACCCGGGCAGCGAGGTCACCGGGCGAGACGTGGACAGCGCGGGGCGGGACGCCCTCGGAACGGACCGACTCGGGCGGCCGCTCGTCCGGCGCGACGGAGGCGAGCACGTCCGCCGCGACCGTCATGATCTCCGTCGGCGTCCGGTAGTTGACGGTCAGCCGCTCCTCGCGCCAGCGGCCGCGCAGCAGCGGGTCGAGCATCTGCCGCCACGACGTCGCGCCGGCGGGCGAGCCGGTCTGCGCGACGTCGCCGACCACGGTCAGCGACCGGACCGGGTTGCGGCGCAGCACCATCCGCCAGGCCATCGCGGACAGCTCCTGTGCCTCGTCGACGATCACGTGGGCGTAGGCCCAGGACCGGTCGGCCGCGGCACGCTCGGCGGTGGCCAGCGCGGGGCCGTTGTCCCTGTTCCACGCCGCGAGCGTTTCCGCGTCGATCATGCCGAGATCGGCGATGTCCGTGATCTCGAGCACCTCGGCGGCGTACTTCGCCTCGAGGCGCTGCGCCCGTTCCAGCGCGCGCCGCGCCGCCCGCTGCTCGGAATCGTCGACGCCGAGCAGCTCGGCGGCCTCGTCGAGCAGCGGGACGTCCGCCACCGTCCAGGCGGCGGGGGAGGCCTGACGTGCAAGCACCATACGTTCCGGATGAGAGAGGACGGAGCCGGCGGCGGACCTGATCGCCTGCGCGGACCCCAGCAAGCCGGCGACCAGCTGCTGCGGTGTCAGCGGCGGCCACAGCCTGTCCAGCGCGGCGCGGACCCCTGGCTCGTCCCAGAGCCGTTCCCTGGCGTAGGGCACGTCCTCCTTGTCGAACGGGCGGTCGAGCACCCGGGCCTCGGACCAGGCCAGCTCGGTGAGGAGCTCGGTGACGAACAGCTTGCGGGCCACGTTGTGCGGCCTGCGCAGCGACCTGGCGCGGTCGCGGGCGCGCAGGATCGCGGCGCGGCGCAGCGGGATGCCGGTGCCGTCGGCGTCGACGGTCAGGTCCTGCTTAGGCACCCGCTGCCGGTCGCGGACCGCCTGGCGCAGGACCCCGGTCATCCGCTCGTCGCCCTTGACGACCGCGGCGGGGTCCCTGGTGTCCGTCGCGTGCACGCCGGGGAACAGGTCGCCGAGGGTGTGCAGCACCACGTCGGTCTCGCCGAGGCTGGGCAGGACCTGGCTGATGTAGCGGAGGAACGTGGCGTTCGGGCCGATGACGAGGACGCCGCGGCGCTCGAGCGCGCGGCGGTGCGTGTAGAGCAGGTAGGCGGCGCGGTGCAGGGCGGCGACCGTCTTTCCGGTGCCGGGGCCGCCCTGGACGACGAGCACGCCGGCCAGGTCCGACCTGATCACGCGGTCCTGCTCGGCCTGGATCGTGGCCACCACGTCGGCCATCCGGCCGGTGCGGGCGCTGCTGACCGCGGCGATCAGCGCCGCCTCGCCGGACAGGTTCAGCCTGTCGGTGTCGGAGAGCTTGTCGAGGTTGAACACCTCGTCGTCCAGGCCGGTGACCGTGCGGCGCCTGGTGTAGATGTGGCGGCGGCGGACCAGGCCTTCCGGGTTGCGCGGCGTGGCGGCGTAGAAGGGGCGCGCCGCGGCGGCGCGCCAGTCGATCAGCTTGAGCTCGTAGTCGTCGTCGCGCAGGCCGATGCGGCCGATGTACAGCGTGGCCTGGTTCTCGTCGTCGGTCCGGCCGAAGCACAGCCCGCGTTCGGTGTTGGCGAGCTGGGTGAGGCGCCGCTCGTGTTCGGCGGCGGAGACGTCGCGCTCCAGCCGCGCCTGGTGCGTGCCGCCGGGGGCGCCTTGCGCGCGGACCTCCCGCAGCGCCTGCTCGCTGCGCTCGCGCGCCTCGTCGAGGAGGGCGTAGAGCATGGAGACGTAGGCCTGTTCTGCCCGGACCGGGGAGGGGCGGGTATCCGCTCCGTCCGCTCTGTCCGCCACGTCGGGCGCAGCAGAGGAATGGCCGTTAATGGCTGCTATACCGTCTATACCGGCATCGCCGTCGCTGGCGCTTTTGGCTTCGCCGGCATCGCTTTGCATTTGACGAAATGCCATTTTGCTTGTTATACTCCTTATGCCAGCGTTATTTGGCATTTTCCTACCTGCGCAGAGATTGTCAAGCTTAACACAAGACGGCCGCGCGGGTGGCTCACGGACCAGCGCGCCAGGGAACGTCCGGCCGCCGTTATCGCTCCCGCCGAAGCCGGGTGCCAGAGTCCGCGCATGGCGGACGGGGCGCGGCGTTCGCGTCAGCCGTAAATGCGCCTGCGAATCCGAAACTGAGAGCGGGAAAACGTCGCGCTATAGCTCTGAGTAAATCCGTGGCGTTCCCGTGACTATTACAACGGGAACGCCACGGATTTCACGAGGCCGGGCTGCTGCGCGGCCGGATGAGTAGCCGGCCTGGGCGGGGCCCGGCTGGGTGCCTAGGATGGACAGCCATAGCTGGGAGGAGCTGAGAATGCCTGAGCGCGTGGAGATCACCGGGCCCGCAGGAGACCGTTACGACGAGATCCTGACCCCGCAGGCCCTGGAACTGCTGGTGGCGCTGCACGACGCGCTCGGCACCCGCCGGGCGGAGCTGCTCGCCGCGCGCCGCCGGCGGCAGGCGGAGCTAAGCAGCGGGGCGATGCTCGACTTCCTGCCGGACACCGCGCACATCCGCGAGGACACGACCTGGCGGGTCGCGCCGCCCGCGGCCGGCCTGGTCGACAGGCGGGTCGAGATCACCGGGCCTACCGACAAGAAGATGACGATCAACGCGCTCAACTCCGGCGCCAACGTCTGGCTGGCCGACTTCGAGGACGCCAACACGCCGCTGTGGTCGAACATGATCGAAGGCCAGCTCAACCTCAAGGACGCGCTGGACAGGACGATCAATTTCACGCAGGGCGGGAAGGAGTACGCGCTGCGGCCCGATGACGAGCTCGCCACGATCGTCGTCAGGCCGCGCGGCTGGCACCTGCCGGAGAAGCACATCCTCATCGACGGCGAACGCGCCTCCGGCAGCCTCACCGACTTCGCGCTCTACATGGTCGCGTCCGCGCAGAAGCAGCTCGACAAGGGCAAGGGCCCTTACTTCTACCTGGCGAAGACGGAATCGCACCACGAGGCCCAGCTGTGGAACGACGCGTTCACCATCGCCCAGGACTTCCTCGGCATCCCGCGCGGCACCATCCGCGCCACCGTGCTGATCGAGACGATCCCGGCCGCGTTCGAGATGGACGAGATCCTGTACGAGCTGCGCGACCACAGCGCCGGCCTGAACGCGGGCCGCTGGGACTACCTGTTCAGCATCATCAAGAAGTTCCGCACCCGCGGCCGCGACTTCGTGCTCCCCGAGCGCAACGCGGTCACCATGACCGCCCCGTTCATGCGCGCCTACACCGAACTGCTCGTGCAGACCTGCCACAAGCGGGGCGCGCACGCCATGGGCGGCATGGCCGCGTTCATCCCGTCCCGCCGCGACCCCGAGGTCAACGAGGTGGCGATGGCGAAGGTGCGGGACGACAAGACGCGCGAGTCGAACGACGGCTTCGACGGCTCCTGGGTCGCCCACCCCGACCTGGTGCCGGTCTGCAAGGAGATCTTCGACGCCAAGCTCGGCGACAAGCCCAATCAGCTCGACAGGCAGCGCCCCGAGGTGGCCGTCACAGCCGAGGACCTGCTCGCGGTGTCCAAGACGCCCGGCGGCATCACCGAGGCCGGCTTGCGGAACAACATCAGCGTCGGCCTCCAGTACCTCGCCACCTGGCTCGGCGGCAACGGCGCGGTCGCCATCTTCAACCTGATGGAGGACGCCGCCACCGCGGAGATCTCCCGCTCCCAGGTCTGGCAGTGGATCCACAACGACGTCATCCTCGACGACGGCCCCCTCGTGACAAAGGACGTGGTCGAGCGCATGATCGATGAGGAGCTCGTGAAGATCCAGGAGCTGGCGGGCGGCAGCTTCGACGCGGCCAGGTACGGTCAGGCGGTCGCGCTGTTCACCGAGGTCGCGCTCGCCGACTCGTTCAGCGATTTCCTCACGCTCCCCGCGTACGAACGGATGCCGTAGGGAAGGGGTGCTGCTGTGGCCGATGCCGGAGCGCTGATCCCGCGGATGACGGACATCTGCGGCGCCCCGAATGTGATCACCGACCCCCTGGAGCTGCGTACCTACGAGTGCGACGGGCTGACCTCGCACCGCGCCACGCCCGCCCTGGTGGTGCTGCCGAGCACCGCCGAGGAGGTCGCGGGAGTCGTCGCGCTGTGCGCGGAGCACGGGGTCCCGTTCGTGGCGCGCGGCAGCGGCACCGGCCTGTCCGGCGGTGCGGTGCCGCATTCCGAGGGCGTGCTGATCGTCATGTCCCGGATGCGCCGCGTCCTCGAGGTCGACCCGGTCGCCCGCCGGGCGGTCGTCGAGCCGGGCGTGACCAACCTCTCGGTGACCGAGGCCGTCCGGTCGTACGGGCTGTTCTACGCGCCCGACCCGTCGTCGCAGGTCGTCTGCTCCGTCGGCGGGAACGTCGCGGAGAACTCCGGCGGCGCCCACTGCCTCAAGCACGGCTTCACCGTCAACCACGTGCTCGGGCTCGAGATCGTCACGCCGTCCGGCGAGCTGACCTGGCTCGGCGACGGCACCGGTGTCGTCAGCGGCTACGACCTGCTCGGCGCGTTCACCGGCTCGGAGGGCACGCTCGGCATCGCCACCAAGATCATCGTGAAGCTGACGCCGGCGCCCGAGGCGGTGCACCTGGTGCTCGCCGCCTACGACTCGCTGGAGGCGGGCGGCCGCGCGGTTTCCGACATCATCGGCGCCGGGATCGTGCCCGCCGCGATCGAGATGATGGACGCGCTGTCCATCGAGGCGGCGGAGGCCGCGGTGCACTGCGGGTACCCGGAGGGAGCCGCCGCGGTGCTCCTCGTCGAGCTCGACGGGCCCGCCGCGGAAGTCGAGGCCGAGCTGGCCACCGTCCACTCGCTGTGCGAGAAGGCGGGCGCCCGCGAGATCCGGGCGGCCGACGACCCCGTCGAGCGGGCCGGCATCTGGGCCGGCCGCAAGTCCGCGTTCGCGGCCGTCGGGCGGCTGTCCCCCGCCTACATCGTGCAGGACGGCGTGGTGCCGCGGACCGCGCTCGGCGACGTGCTGGCGCGCATCTGGGCGCTGTCGCAGGAGGCCGGGATCCGGGTGGCGAACGTGTTCCACGCCGGGGACGGCAACCTGCACCCGCTGGTGCTGTACGACGACGCCTCCGCGGCCGAGACGGAGGCCGCCGAGGTGCTGTCCGGCGCGATCCTCGACACGTGCATCGAGTACGGCGGGTCGATCACCGGCGAGCACGGCGTGGGGATCGACAAGTCGAAGTACATGCCGAAGATGTTCAGCCCCGCCGACCTCGACACGATGCAGCTGGTCCGGTGCGCCTTCGACCCGGCGAACCTGTGCAACCCAGGCAAGATCTTCCCGACCCCGCGGCTGTGCGGCGAGGTCCCGGGCCCGCGCCGCGGTGCCCACCCTGCCGCGGCTGCGGGTGTGGAGATCTTTTAATGCATTCATCCGGAACGTACGCGGCCGACTCCGTAGCCAAGGCGCTTGCCGAGGCGTGCGCGGACGTGCGTGACGGCGCTGCTGCGGACGCGATCGGCGAGGGCCTGGTGCCCGCTTTCGTGGCGCTGCCCGCGAGCACCGGCGAGGCGGCGGCCGTGCTGCGCGTCGCGGC
>NZ_JBARCR010000101.1:0-4266 GCF_049794275.1 Trebonia sp. | reverse complement strand
TGTTTTCATCGGCAGCCTGCAGTCACACGGGCAGCTCCCCGATCAGCGCGTGCCGCGTGGACCTGAGCAGGCCCCCGGTAACCCGGTACAGGCTCAGTCCTTTCATCTCGGCGCCGCTGGGCAGCTTGCCGGTCCAGGCGGCCGCCACCATGTCGCCGTCGACGACGAGCGCGTCGATCGCGTAGCGGATGAGCCCGCCGAGCAGCTTGATCGCGTTCTCGTAGTCGGCGCGCGCTCCGTCGGGCCCCATCCCTGGCGGCTCGTGGCCGTAGTCGACATAGTCCGGTGCGACGCACGCGTCGAAATCCTCCGGCCGGCCGTTGGTGTAGCAGTCGAAGAACGCGCGCACGGCCTCTTCTGGACTCATCAGGCGCTCACCCCTATCCGGTCGTCAGGACCATCATGATAGGAGTGGGACATGACTGTTGGCAGCCCGGCGACGATGCGGGCGTGGGAGGTAAGCCAGCCAGCGCCGATCGAGACCGGCCCGTTGCGGTACGTGGAGAAACCCGTGCCGGCACCCGCCCCGGGCGAACTGCTGGTCCAGGTCCTCGCCTGCGCCGTCTGCCGCACTGACCTGCATGTCAGCGAGGGTGACCTGCCGGTGCACCGGGAGCACGTCACGCCTGGTCACATGGTCGTGGGCCGGGCAGCGGAACTGGGCGAGGGCGTCACGGACTACGCCCTGGGGGACCGGGTGGGCGTGGCGTGGCTGCGGCACACCGACGGGACCTGCGCCTACTGCCGCCGTGGCAACGAGAATCTCTGCCCGAACTCGCGCTACACCGGCTGGGACGCCGACGGCGGCTACGCGGAGTACACGACCGTCCCGGCCGCGTTCGCCTACCGGCTGCCGGCCGACGTCCCCGACGTCGAGCTGGCGCCGCTGCTGTGCGCCGGGATCATCGGCTACCGGGCGCTGCTGCGCGCATCCCTGCCCGAACACGGGAAGCTCGGATTGTACGGGTTCGGTGACAGTGCCCACCTGGTCGCGCAGCTGGCGCTGGCCCAAGGTGCGACCGTGCACGCCCTGACCCGCGGCGCGGCGTCCCAGCGGCTCGCGCTCGAGCTGGGCGCCGCGTCGGTGGGCGGCGCGTACGACTCCCCGCCGGAACCCCTGGACAGCGCGATCCTGTTCGCGCCGGTCGGGGACCTGGTACCGGTCGCGATGCGGGCGCTCGACAGGGGCGGGGTCCTCGCCGTCGCCGGGATCCACCTGACCGACACGCCGCCGCTGAACTACGAGCGCGAGCTGTTCTACGAGAAGGAACTGCGCAGCGTCACGTCGAACACCAGGGACGACGGCCGGGAGTTCCTCGAACTCGCCCTCCGGTACCACGTCAGGGCCACCACCCACGTGTACCCCATGTCGCAGGCGCAGCAGGCGCTGCAGGACCTGAAAGCTGGCGTTTTCGACGGGGCGGCTGTCCTCGTCAACGAGGAGGCCCCGTGACAACTCCAGCCATCCCTGGCCGCCTTCCGGCCGGCGCGACCCAGGAAGGCGACGGGATCATGATCGGGGACGGCCCGGTCCGCGTCGACGCCTTCATCGACTTCCTGTGCCCGTTCTGCCGCCGCTTCGAGCTGTCGTCTGGCCCGGCGCTGGCCGGCCTGCTCGCCAGCGGGCAGGTCAGCCTCGTCTATCACCCGATGAACTTCCTCGATCAGGCATCGACGACGCGTTACTCCACGCGGGCGGCCGCGGCTTCTGGCTGTGCCGCCGACGAGGGGCGGTTCCTCGAGTACGCGCACGCGCTCTTCGCGGACCAGCCGCCGGAAGGCGGTCCGGGCCTGGACGACGCGGAACTCGCCGCCATCGGCCAGACAGCGGGCTTGCCCGCCGCGGCGTTCACCGCCTGCCTGGCCGACGGGCACTACCTGGACTGGCCGCCGTACGTGACGACGCGTGCCGTGGCGCTGGGAGTCGAGTCGACGCCCACCGTCCTGGTCGCGGGCTCCGCCGTGCGCCCGGAACCGCGGCCCATCGAGGCGGCGGTCGAAAAGGCGGCTCGCGCTGGCTGAGGCCAGTCGTGCTGGTTACCGGACGGCGTCCCGGTCCGTCGTGCCGTTCACGTCGTTCACCAGATCGAGCAGGGTCCCCAGGCCGGCGACGCAGTCCCGCAGATCGCTGCCGATGGGATTCACTCGCAGGGTGGTCACGCCGCAGTCGCGGTAGGCCCGCAGCCGGTCGCGGACCACGTCGGGCGGCCCGATCAGGTTCGTGCCCAGGCCGATCTCAATCGGCACCCGGGCGGCGGCCGCCTCCCGGTCGCCTTCGGCCCACAGCCGCTGGACCTCGGCCACGTCATCGCCGAAGCCCTGCCTGGCGAAGGCGTTGTTGTAGAAGTTGTCCGCCCGCGATCCCATCGCGCCGAACGTGAACGCGTACCCGGCGGCGTGCCGCCGCCCGGCCGCCTCGATGTCTTCGGTGAACTCCACGCTCACGGCGACCACCAGGTCCAGGTCCGAGAGCGACCGCCCGGCCTGCTGCGCCGCCGCCCCGAGCGGGCCGAAGAACACCTGCGCCGAGCCGGGGAAGAACGAGTTGCCGATCCAGCCGTCGGCCAGCTCGCCGGTCAGCGCGAGGTTCGCCGGGCCGAGCGCCGCCACGTAGACCGGGACGAAGCAGGCCCCGGCGCGGGACCGGATCGCCACCCCGTCACTGCCTGGCAGCGGGAGCTGGTACACCTCGCCGGCATAGGTGAGGCGTTCACCCGCGGTGATCCTGCGGATGATCTCGATCGTCTCCCGGGTTCTGCGCACCGGCCGGGAGAACCTGACGCCGTGCCATCCCTCCATTACCTGCGGGCCGCTGGTCCCGATCCCCAGGACGAACCGGCCGCCGGAGATGTGCTGCAGGCTCATCGCCGACATGGCCAGCATCGCGGGGGTGCGCGCCCCGAGCTGCGCGATCCCGGTGGCGAGGCGAACCCGCTTCGTCCGTGCCGCGATCGCCGCGAGCGGCGTGAACGCGTCGTAGGCCCAGAACTCGGGCACCCAGATCGAGTCCACCCCGACCCGTTCGGCTTCGCGGGCCAGTTCCAGCCACTGCGGGTCCTGAGGATTCACCGACAGCCCGATCGAAAGCGTCATGGGAAACCTCCAGCCGTTTCGCACGCAGCCTAATCTGGCGATATCAACTCTGGTGCCGAGCCCGGACTATGAGGAGGCTGGTCGGTCATGGAGTGGACGGGCGCGCGTTACGCGGACAAACCCGCCGTGGAGGTACGGATCTGGATCGATGCCGCGCCCGCCCGGGTCTGGGAACTGGTATCCGACATCAAGCTGATGCCCGCCACGAGCTCCGAGCTGCAGTCGGTGGAGTGGCTCGACGGCGCGGCCGGGCCGGCCACGGGCGCGAGGTTCGCCGGGCGCAGCAGGCATGAGGCGCTGGGCGAGTGGGAGAGCACCTCGTGCGTCGTCGAGTTCGAGCCGGAGCGGGTGTTCGGGTGGGCGGTGGGGGACCCCGCCGACCCGGCCGCGCTCTGGCGTTTCCGGCTGGAGCCGAAGGACGGCGGGACTGAGCTGTCCGAATGGGTGCAGATGGGGCCGGGCCGGTCAGGCCTGTCGCTCGCCATCGACCAGATGCCGGACAAGGAACAGAAGATCGTGTTCGTGCGGATGCGTGAGTTCGAGCGCAACATGACCGGCACTCTTGAGCGGTTCAAGGCACTCGCCGAGGCTTGATCGCGCGGAAGCAGCCGTGAACGTGATCGTTGACCACGCCGACGTTCTGCATGAACGCGTACACGCTGGTGGGCCCCACGAAGCGGTATCCCTGCGACTTCAGCTGCCGCGCGAACGCCTCCGCCTGCGGAGTCGACTTGGGCAGGTCGGCGATGGACCCGGGTGGCTGGTCGCGGGTGATCTCGTAGGATTTCGCGAGCTCCGCGAGGCTCGGCGACGCGGACAGCATCGCGCGGGCGTTGTCGACAGTGGCCTGGATCTTGCCGCGGTTGCGGATGATCGAGGCGTCCTGGACCAGCCGGTCCACGTCCCGCTCGGTCATCGCCGCGACCTTCGCGACGTCGAAGCCCTGGAACGCCTGACGGAACGCGTCCCGCTTCCCGAATACGATCGACCAGCTCAGCCCGACCTCGAAAACGCCCAGGGTGAGCGCCTCGAACAGCGCGGACTCCTCGTAGGTGCGGGTACCCCAGACTTCGTCGTGGTAGCGGACAGCGGCGGTATCGCCAGCGCCGGCCCAGGCGCAGCGCGCCTTCCCGTCGCTCCCGGTGATGACGTCAACGCTCATGGTCAATGGTC
>NZ_JBARCR010000100.1:0-2255 GCF_049794275.1 Trebonia sp. | reverse complement strand
AATGCCTGGAATCGTTGTGGGCGTGGATGGCTCACCTAACTCCGAACGCGCACTTGACTGGGCGATGAAACAGGCAGTGGCTGTGCGGGCTCCGTTGACTGTCATCGCAGTGCACGAGGTTCCGAAGAGCTACTGGGGCCACATCCCGGTGGTAGGCCCGGCGGACGCCGGACTGCTGGACAGCCTGCGCCAGGCCGCTGAGGAGATGACGGAACGGGCAGCCAGCCAGCTCGGCGATGCCGCGCCTGCCACGGTGACTGTCCGTGCCCTGAACGGCTTCGTGGTCGAGGAACTGGTCAATGCTTCGCACGATGCGGATCTGGTAGTTGTCGGCGCACGCGGCGGCAGCGGTTTTGGCCGGCTGCTAGGGGGCTCGGTGAGCAGCGAGGTTATCCAGCACTCGATATGCCCGGTGGTGATCGTCCCGCACGAGCGGTGAACAGATCCCGCAGCGGGTGCGCTACCAGGTCTGCTCGGCGGCGCGGACGAGCATCTCGTTGACCGCCACCCGGCGGTCCCTGGTCACGATGTAGGCCACCGTGTCGGCGATGTCGTCGGGCCGCAGCGGTTCGATCGAGGCCGTCTGGCTCCGCGCCGCCTCCCGGATGTCGTCGCGCAGGTGGCTGGCGAGCTCGGTGTCTACCGTGCCGGGCTCGATCACGCTCACCCGCACCCGGCGGCCGATCAGCTCCTGGCGCAGCGCCTCGCTGAACGCCGCCGCGCCGAACTTGGTCAGGTTGTACACGGCGCTTCCCGGCCGGGCCACCCGCCCGGCAGTGGAGGTGATGGTGACCAGGTCCGCCACCTGGCGGGGCGAGTCCGCCGCGGCGCGGACCAGATGCGGCAGCGCCGTGTGGGTGATGTACAGCATGCCTTGCACGTTCAAGGCCACCATCTGGTCCCACTCGCCGATCGGGGCGTCCAGGGCTGGCCCCAGGAGCATGATCCCGGCGTTGTTGACCACGGTGTCCAGCCGGCCCAGCTCGGCGACGGCCGTCTCGACCGCGCCCGCGGCTTCCCGCTGGCTGGTCACGTCCGCCTGCACCACCAGCGCCGTCCCGCCGTCCGCCCGGATCCCGGCGGCGAGGTCGTCCAGCCGGTCCCTGCGGCGCGCCACCAGGGCGACGGCAGCTCCCTCGGCGGCCAGCCGCCGGGCCGTCGCCGCACCGATCCCGCTGCTCGACCCGGTAACCAGGGCGACCGTGTTCTCTAGCCGATTCGTCATGGCGCCATCATCGCGCGCCCGGTCTACTTCCTGCCTTTCGCGTCGACGATGGTGGTCACCACGCCGGTGCCGACGTCGTAGACGTGCCCGGAGACGCGGACGTTCTCAGGAATTTCGTCCGCCCATAGCACCCGCTCGACGTCGGTCCGCACCGTGCGGGCCGGGTCAAGGACGGGTGTGTCGGCCAGCGTCCGCTCGTCCGCGCCGATGCGCTGGGCGAACCCGTGCCGCAGTTCGTCGTCGGCGAGCAGGGTCGAGCCGCAGTCAGTGTGGTGGACGATCGCGACCTCGAAGTACGGGCCTTCTGGGGCCTTGCTGTCGACCAGGTAACCGGCGTAGGCGATGTCGCGGATCACGGCCGGAGTGATACGGCCGCCGATGTTGCGCTGCACGAGGGCCTCGCCGAGCTTGACCCCGAGGATCTGCGCCGGGTCGACCCGGCAGTCGATGCAGGTGACGATGTACAGGTTCAGGTTCGGGATGAACGGGAGCCTGGGCATGCCCTGGCGCGCGCCGGGATCACTGGCGAACGCCCGGTTGCGGTCCAGGAGCGGGGCGATGTTCGACAAGGCTCAGCCCTCCGTGGTCGGGGTGTACTCATCTCATGGTCAGTCGCGGGCGGGACTGCGGCCAGTGGCAGGACTGCCAGGTGTGGTCAGGATCCTGCCTCGCCGGCGTCCGGCGGGCGGCCTTGGTACGCGGCCCGGTAGGCGGTGGGGGTGGCGCCGGCGTCGCGGGCCAGGTGTAGTCGCAGGTTGGCGGCGGTGCCCAGGCCGCAGAGGGCGGCGATGACCTCGACCGGAAGGTCGGTGGCTTCCAGCAGCCGCCTGGCCTCGCGGACGCGGGCGGCGGTGAGCCAGTGCATGGGCGCCATGCCGGTCTCGGCGGCGAAGCGCCTGGCGAGGGTGCGCGGTGCCCAGCCCGCGTGCCTGGCCAGGTCGGCGACGGTCAGCCGGTCGGCCAGGTGCTCAAGCGCCCACTGGCAGGTGGCCGCCAGGCCCTCACCAGGCGCGGGCACCGGGCGGTCGAG
>NZ_JBARCR010000099.1:0-2892 GCF_049794275.1 Trebonia sp. | reverse complement strand
CCCTCGTGCCGCGCGGCGACGAAGCGGGCGCCGCCCGCGGTCAGCGCGTTCGTGACGTGGAAGTTGCCGCTGCCGACCACGCCGAACACGGTCCTGACACCCGCCTGGGCCAGCGCGGCGCCGACCGCGTCGGCGACGGTGGTCATTTCTCTACGAGCGCGAGCACGCGGGCCGGCGAGCCTGAGCCGGTGACGATCGGCAGCGGGGCGGCGATGACGACCGCGCCCGTCACCGGGAGCCTGTCGAGGTTGCGGAGCTGGGTGAGCCCGTACTTGCCCGCGCCGAGCACCTCCTGATGGCACGGGAACGCGGGGTCGAAGCCGTAGGCCTGGCCCGCGTCGGTGCCGACCGTCTCCACGCCCACTCCCAGCAGGTCGCTCGCGGCCAGGTACCTGGCGGCGGCGTGCGTCATGCCCGGCGTGTGCGCGCCCTTGTCGTCGGCGTTGGCGAACCGCCGCGGGTCGTCGCCGCGGCCGGACCAGCCGGTGCGGAAGAGCAGCCAGCCGTGTTCTGGCAGCGGGCCGTGCTGCTGCTGCCAGTCGTCGAGGTCCCCGGCGTCGAGGAGATAGTCGGGGTTCCTCGTCGCCTCGGCGACGCGATCGATGACGACCGCGGGGCCGATCAGCCGGCCCGGCGGGATCTGGGACACGTCCTCGAGATCCTTGCCGGTGACCCAGTGGTTCGGCGCGTCCAGGTGCGTGCCGGTGTGCTCGCCGGTGCGGATGTTGTTCCAGTACCAGGCGGGGCCCCGGTCGTCGTAACGGCTGATCTCCTCGAGCTGGAAGGTGTTCGTCTGGCCCCACTGGGGCGGCAGCTGGAGGATCGGTGTCCCCGCGTGCAGCGGCGACGTGAGGTCGATAACCTCGATCGAGCCGTCGACGATCCGCGCTGCGAGCGAGCCGAGATCGGTCATGTGCCGGCACGGTAGCGGGGGCGGCCGGTTCCGTCAATAGGGTGGCCGCGCGTTCTTCGCGGGGGACTGCACGGTTGACCAAGCTGATGTCACGGATCTATCATTGTGATATCACTTTAAATGAGGTGAATCGGATGACTGCGAGCCTTTTTTCACACCGTCGTATCTACTCTGGCCTGGTTGCCGCGTCGGCCCTGGCCCTGCTCGCCACTGGCTGCTCCGCCGCGAGCTCAAGCCAGCCCGCGCCGGTGACCAGCACGTTCGCCGACGCAGCCGCGGCGTCAGGGTCCTGGCCGTACCCGAACGGCGACCTGGCCAACACCAGGGTCGCCACGGGCTCGACGATCACCGCGGCCAACGTGTCCCAGCTCAAGGAGGCGTGGGCGTTCAAGCTCACCGGCCAGGGAGCGGCGAACCTGCACGGCGCCGGCTCGCTGGCCGCTAACCCAGTCGTGGCGGACGGCGTCGTGTACATGCAGGACCTGTACAGCAACGTGTACGCGATCTCCCTCGCCACCGGCAAGCTGAAGTGGGAGTACCAGGTGGACACCCCGGTGAAGACCGGTCCCGGGCCCAATGGGGTGGCGGTGGCGGACGGCCGGGTGTACGGGCAAACGGCAACCGCGGCATTCGCGCTCAACGCCGCGACCGGGAAGCCGGCCTGGACAGACAGCAGCCTGCTGAGCAGCGGCGAGGGGACGTTCGAGATGCAGCCGCAGGTTTCTGGCGGGCGGGTTTACCTGTCCACCGCTTACGGGTCAGGATCTGGCGGCGGGGTGCTGATGGCGCTCAACGCGTCGAACGGCGCGCTGCTGTGGAAGTTCAACACGCTGACCGGGCCGGCGCCCGGCGTGCAGGCGCTCGGCCTCGGGGCGGGCGGCGCCTGGGAGACGCCGCTGGTCGGAGGCGACGGAACGGTGACGTTCGGGACAGGAAACCCGTACCAGTCGCTCGGCTCAGCTATCTCGCAGCCGGCCCGGCTGCTCTACACCAACAGCGAGGTGAACCTGGACGCGGCGACCGGGAAGCTGCGCTGGTATTACCAGGCCGTGCCGAACGACTTCAAGGACTGGGACATGCAGGCGTCGCCGATCGCGGCGACGGTGGGCGGGGTGCCGGCGATCATCGGCGGCGGCAAGATGGGCGACGTCTACGCGATGAACGCCCAGACAGGGGCGCTGCTGTGGAAGACGCCGGTCGGCGAGCACAACGGTCACGACGACGACTCACTGCTGCTGCTCGAGCACAAGATCACCCTGAAGCCGCCCTACGTGATCGCGCCGGGATCGTACGGCGGCATCCTGGCCAACATGGCGCTGGCGGACGGCACCGTCTACGCGGAGACCATTAACCTGCCGCTCACGATCAGCAGCCTGCAGAGCGTCACCGCCGACGCCTCGGCCGGCGTCGGCGTCAGCGGGGAAGTGGAAGCGCTCAGCCTGGCTACCGGCAAGGTGGAATGGGCCACGAAGGTGGCGAGCTTCCCGCTCGGCGCCGCCACCGTGGTCAACAACCTGGTGGTCACCACGCTGCTTACCGGCGAGCTGATCGCCCTGAACCGGAGCACCGGCGCGATCGTGTACCAGCAGAAGCTGCCCGCTGAGACGAACGCGCCGATCGCGGTGGCCGGCAACGCGGTGATCGTTGCCGCGGGCGCTCCCGACAAGACCGCGACCGCCAGGGGCGGGCTCCCGCAGGTGGTGGCGTACACGGTGCCGTGACGACGGCGGCCGGTCTGCAGGTCAGGTGAAGACCGGCCGCGCGGGGTCGAGCTGTTCTATCGCGGCCTCGAGCGCGGTGGTGAGGGTCTCGCGGCTGCGCCGGTTGTACACCGGGCCGGTTGCGTCGGTCAGCAGGACGGTCGCCATGGCCACGCCGCGCGCCCCGACGGGCAGCGGGGTGCCAAGGCGCTGCGCCAGTTCCCTGATGGTCGGCTCTTCCTTGGCGATCGGGGCGGCGCGGACCCGGCGGGCCTGGCC
>NZ_JBARCR010000098.1:0-6630 GCF_049794275.1 Trebonia sp. | reverse complement strand
AGCCGGTCCCGATGCGCGCGCCGGCCGGCAGGTCAGCCAGCTTCGCTCCGTTGCGCGCGACCAGCGCGTCCCGGGGGTCGTCGCGGGGCGGGATGGCGGCAAGCGTGATCCCCTGCGGTGCCCCGGTGGGCAGGTCCTTGAGCGAATGCACGGCGAAGTCCACCTCCCGGCGGAGCAGGCTTTCCCGCAACGCGCTGACGAAAACCCCGGTGCCGCCGATCTGCGTGAGCTGCTCCCTGCTGACGTCGCCGAGCGTGGTCACCCCGACGATGTCCACTGGGCGGCCGGTGCGCTCGGTGAGGAGCCTGGCCACATTGCGGGACTGGGCGACGGCCATCGGGCTCCGGCGGCTGCCGAGCCGCAAGGGGGTGTCCGCCTTCACTGGCTCCCCTCCTGGTCGGTGATGTCGGGAGCTTCGACTTCGGCGCGTGTCATTGCCTCAACCGCACGCGGGTTCAGGTCGAAAAGGACCCGGAGCGCGGCCTCGTATTCTTCGCCGCCTGGCGACGACGCGAGCTCCTTTACCCGGACAGTCGGCGCATGCAACAGCTTGTCTACCACTCGGCGCACCGTCTGGGCGATTTCTTCCAGGGCGTGCCCGCTCACGCCGTGCTCGCTGAGCCGCCCGCCGAGCCGCTCGAGCTCCGCGTCGACGACCGTCGCCGCCTTGGCGCGCAGCGCCACCACGGTCGGCGTCACCTGGGCGGCACGGACCGCTGACCCGTAGGCGGCGAACTCCTCCTCGACGATCGCGCGGACGGCCGCGACCTCAGCCGCACCGACGGCCGCCTCCCCGGTGCCGCGCAGCTCGTCCAGGCCGATGACGCTGACGTCAGGCAGGTCTGCGACCGCCGGGTCGACGTCGCGTGGCATCGCGAGGTCGAGCAGCACCAGTGGCGCGCCCGCCGGCCGCTGGTCAAGCGCGGCACCTACCATCTGCCCGGTGATGACCGCCCCGGCGGCGCCGGTGCAGGAGATAACCAGGCCGGCGCCCGCGATCGCGGCAGGCAGATCCGCGAAATCCACGACCACGCCGCCGGCTCCGGCCGCGAGCCGTTCCGCTCTGGACCGTGTCCTGTTGGCTACGGCGATCCGCGCCGCGCCGGCCCGCGCGGCGGTGGCCACGGCCAGCCCGCTCATCGCGCCGGCCCCGACGACGAGGACATCGCGGCCGGTGAGGAGCTGTGTTGCCCCGGTCGGACCAAGGCGCGACGCCGCCAGCTCGACGCCGACGCTGACCAGGCTGATGCCGAGCCGGTCGATCCCGGTCTCCGCGCGGGCCCGCTTGCCGGTACGGAGCGCGATCCTGCCGAGATCGCGCAGCGACCGGCCGAGCGTGCCGTAGTCATCGGCGGCCTTGAGGGCGGCCCGTACCTGGCCGAGTACCTGGTCCTCGCCCACTACCATCGAGTCGAGCCCGCTGGCCACGGCGAGCAAGTGCTGCACCGCGCGGTCCTCGTAGTGCACGTACAAGCTGGCGGTGAGCTCGCCGGCCGGAATGCCCGAGTACCGGGCGAGGAGTTCGCAGATGCCGTTGACGCCGCCGTGGAACCGGCCCACCTCGGCGTAGACCTCCACCCTGTTGCAGGTCGAGATCACGAAGGTTTCCGCGGTATCCGGCAGGTGGGCGATGTCCCGAAGCAGCTTGCCTAGCGTGTCGCCGCTGACCGCGGCGCGCTCGAGGGTCTCAACTGGCGCGCTCTTGTGGCTGAGGCCGACAACCAGGACGCTCACCGGTACACCGCCTAGGCTTCCGCCGCCGCCGGATCCGCCACCTGTCCGAACCGCTCGGCGGACCGCCGCTGCGCGTGGAAGGCGAGAATCTGCAGCTCGATGGATAGGTCGACCTTACGCACATCCACCCCTTCCGGCACGGTCAGCACCAGCGGAGCGAAGTTCAGGATACTGGTCACCCCGGCGGCGACGAGCCGGTCGCATACCGCCTGGGCCGCTCCCGCGGGCACCGCGATCACTCCGATCGCGATGCCGCTGGTGGCCACGATCTCCTCGAGTTCGCCGGCGTGGCGGACGGCCACCGTGCCGACCTCGCGGCCGACCAGCGACTGGTCGCTGTCGAGCAGTGCCGCGATGCGGAATCCGCGGGTGACGAAGCCGCCGTACCTGGCCAGGGCGCGGCCGAGGTTACCGGCGCCGACGATCACCACCGCCCAGTTCTGGTTCAGGCCCAGTGCGCGCGACACCTGGTAGACGAGGTACTCGACGTCGTAGCCCACGCCTCTGATGCCGTACGAGCCGAGGTGGCTCAGGTCCTTGCGCAGCTTCGCGGAGTTGACGCCGGCCGCGGCGGCGAGCTCGTCACTTGCGACGGTGCTCACGCCGCGGTCGGCCAGCGTGTAGAGGGCTCGCAGGTAGATGGGCAGCCTTGCCACGGTCGCGTCGGGGATGCCGCCGGGATAGGGCCGGTCGGCCTGGCCGTCTAGCTGGTCGGACGGCGCCGGCTCGCCGTCGCTGGCGTGGCGCAGCCGGCCGCCGACACCAACCTCCACAGTCGCGGACGTTCCGGCGGCTGCCTGGCCGGGGCTGCCTGGTTCGTCGGACGGGTTAGGCAACTCGGCGACACTGGACATGCGGCGCTCCCGGGGTGGATCGACGCTACTGACGGGCCGCGCAGGACGCGGCCCGGCTAGGTTGGATGGCGTTTGGGGTACGCCGGCCACCATCGAGCACTGCGGCCAATCACGGCTGCTACCTACCATACGTCGTTTGTGAACGAATGCACAAAGTCATTCGCCAGGCCCGTGCCCGGGCCTCTTCCGGGGTCCGCGGCAGACCGCTCGTTTACCATGGTCTCACGGCAGCTCCGGCCTGGTGACCGCAATGGGATGTTAGGCGGCCGATTCCAATGACCGCGGAAATTACGCGTGCGCATAGCACGGGAAATCTCCGCCAAAAGAGGAATTAGCGCTGGCTGAGGGCAGTGCGCAGGCGGTCTTCAGATACGCGCCAGAAATCGTGCTGTACGCCGTCGACCAGCGTGACGGGAATCTTTTCCCAGTACTCACGCAGATCTTCTTCCGACTGCGTGATATCACGTTCCTCCCAGGTCACGCCGAGTTCTCCGGCCACGCGGCGAATCACCTCACGCGCATCGTCGCAGAGGTGGCAGCCTGGTCGGCTGAGCAGCGTGATACGGGGCGCCGGCATTTAGCTGCCTCAGTATCGTCCTGCCTGGGAGGCGGTCCTGTCCCGCTCCGCGGGCTCGAATCGCGGCGTCCTGGCGTCCGTGCCGGTGTCCTGGTCCGGCTCGCTGGACTGGCCGCCCTGCCCGTAGCCGGCGCTGCGCCCATAGCCGCCAGCCTGGTCGTAGCCGCCGGTGGTTTCCGCGTGGCGGCCGCCGCCGTCAGGCTGCCGGCCGCTGCCAAGCTCCGGGTACCGGCCGCTGCCCTGCTGCCCGCCGTTGCCGGCCGCCGCGTACTGGCCGCTGCCGTAGTTCCCGCTGCCGTAGTTCCCGCTGCTGTACTGCCCGCTGCTGTACTGCGCGTCGCCGTACTGCCCGTCGCTGTGCTGCTCGTCGCTGTACTGCCCGTCGCCGTAGTGCCCGCTGCCGTACTGGCCGCCGTTGCTGAGCTGGCCGTTGCTGAGCTGGCCGTTGCTGAGCTGGCCGTTGCTGAGCTGGCCGTTGCCGTACTGACCGTTGCCGGCCGCGTACTGGCCGGGCGGCGCGTACTGCGCGGTGCCGGACGCCGCGTACTGCTCTGTCGCCTGGTACTGCTCTGTCGCCTGGTACTGGTCTGTCGCCTGGTACTGGCCGGCCTGGTACTGGCCGGCGGCCGCGTACCGGTCACTTGACTGGTACTGGCCGTTAGCGGCCGGGTAGCCGTTCGTGGCGTACCTGTCGCCGGACCCGAGGCCAGCGGGCACACGGTCCAGTTGCGTTTCCTGCCCGAATCCCGGCGCAGCCGCCACCTCGGGCGCCTGAGCGGCGGCAAGCGCGGCGACCTTCGCGTATTTCAGCCGCAAGTCGATAATGTTCGTCGCGAGGACGCAAGACCTGCGATCGGCGACGAAACGCTGAATATGCGGCTGCTGCTCATGGCTCTCAAAAGCCGCGCGGTCGCGGTAAATCTCGTAGATGATCCGCTGCATTGGCGCCTTGGGCACCACGTGGATGACATAAACCAGCGTGTCGGGCTCGGCAGTGCGGACTCCTTCGGCGGCGCGTTCCGCCAGCCGGTCGAATTCCGCCGCCTTATCGTCGAGCAACGTGAAAATGGATAGCCGCCCGTATGGGCGCGGGGTCCCCGCCGGGTTATCATTCCCGGACGCTGACTCGTCCGCCGGAAGGAATTCCGACCCGGGCGAGGACGACGCCCATCCATACTGACCGCTTGCGCCGGTCGCCGCGTAGCCAGACTGCGCGTAGCCGGACTGCGCGTAGCCGTCGGCATACCCAGCCGCCCCCGGCGCCCCGGACGCGTCGTAGCCGTTCCCGGAGGAGGCGCCGTTCCCGGAGGAAGCACTGCCTGGGTACCCGGTGCCACCTGAGTACCCAGCAGAGTCATACCCCGCGCCACCGTAACCCGCGGCGGACTGGCCCGATCCCGGGTAGCCGCTGTCCGGATACCCGTTGGGGCCGTAGCCCCTGGCGTCGTACCCCTGGGCGCCATATCCCTGACCAGCGCCGGAAGCCTGGTCGCCGTATCCGGTCGGGGACGCGTAGTTACCCGAGCCCGCTTGGCCGGCCCCGTTCGGGTACCCGGTTCCCTGGTAACCGGCTGCGGTGTCCGGCTGGTACCCGTCCCCGTTCTGCCAGCTGTCGCGACGGCCTTCGTCCCACCCGTCGTCGCGTTGCCTCGCGCCCCTCATATCCGCCCCGCCCCTCGGTGTAGGCCTTGCAGCTCTTCCCATTGTCGGCGAATTCGTCCGGCATGGTGGCTAGTTGGCGAGACCGGTAGCAGCGCAAACGGAAAGCGGCGGTGTCGCGCGGCCCTGTTTGCCGAGGTCAGCGGGTACGCGGCAGGAGGCCCTACTTCTTGTTCCTGCGCTGGATCCTGGTCTTCTTCAGCAGCTTGCGGTGCTTCTTCTTCGCCATCCTCTTGCGGCGCTTCTTGATGTCTGAGCCCATCAGGCCACCACTCCTTCTTGCACAACGGCAGACGGGCAGCCGTCGCGCTCACCAGGTCGGGAGGCTGGGCACACGCCCGAAGTTCGGATCCGCGCGAACGCCTACCGCCCGCGCAGTGCACAAGCGTACCTGCTATCGCACAGCGGTGTTACGGCCTGGTCCCCAACCAGGCACCGACACCCCGGGGCCACCGCCCGGTGTGGACGGCGGCCCGGGAGGCCGGATTGGCCAAAACGAGATGCCCGCAGAGCACTTGCCCCCTGGTGCCGCGGCGGTTCCGGTCTATCCGCGGTCAGCAGCCAGCGGGAGCGCTCAGCCGGTCCCTACATAGGCGGCCCTGAGGTACTGGTTGACCGCCTGCTCCGGAACCCGGAAAGAACGGCCGACCCGGATGGCTTCCAGTTCGCCGGAGTGGACCAGCCGATAGACAGTCATCTTTGATACCCGCATGATCGTTGCCACTTCGGCGACGGTAAGAAATCTCACGTCGCTTAGGGGGGTTTCGCTCGCCATCATTGCCCTCTTCCGCGCGAAGCCGAGCACGCCTGACCGGATTCAGCGCACCAGTCACGTACGTATCCAGAGTAAGTCCCGTACAGAAAAGAGCAACCCCCCGAATAGGCTCATAGTTGTTACTGGGCGGCATCCAGCAGACCGCTGCCCCTTGCGCCCGTCTGCTGATTCTACGAAAAAGGCAGAAAGAAGCACGTCACAGGTGTGCTACTAGCCCATGCGAGGCAAACACCGCAGTGCGGGTTCGCATGATCGCGCGATCAACCGGATCTCCCGGATCCACGCCAGAACTAAAAGGCACATAGTTCGCAGACGCGCCGTCGGTCATGGTCGCCGGGGCGGTTTCGCCGGTCAAGGAGCGGGCCAGATCGCGCCACGCGGCAGGCGTCTCCATTTCCGGGTCGACGGGAGCGCCGGCGGCGATCGCGAGCAGGTGCGTCCAGGTCCTCGGTACCACCTGGACGAGCGCGTACCCGCCGCCGCCGGTCAGCAGCCAGCGGCCAGCGCACAATTCATGCGCGAGGTCGTGCAGCATGACCTGGGCGCGCCGCTGCCCGTCGACGGTCAGCTCCAGGTGGGCGAGCGGGTCGAGCCGGTGGCTGTCGCAGCCGTGCTGGCTGACCAGCACCGTCGGCTTGAACGCGCGCAGCAGCGGGGGCACCACCGCGTCGAAGGCGCGCAGCCACCCCGCGTCGCCTGTCCCGGCGGGCAGCGCCACGTTCACCGCGTAGCCCTCACCGTCGCCGGCGCCAGTCTCGCCGGGCAGCCCGGTGCCGGGAAACAGCGTGGCGGGGTGCTCGTGCAGGCTGATCGTGAGAACCCGCGGGTCGTCGTAGAACGCCGCCTGCACCCCGTCGCCGTGGTGCACGTCCGTGTCGACGTAGGCGACCCGCTCCGCCCCGGCGCTCAGCAGCCACCTGATCGCGATCGCCGGATCGTTGTAGACGCAGAACCCGCTGGCGGACCGCCGCATCGCGTGGTGCAGGCCGCCGGCGATGCTGGCGGCGTGCAGCGCGGGCGCCGCCGCGTCC
>NZ_JBARCR010000097.1:0-2254 GCF_049794275.1 Trebonia sp. | reverse complement strand
CCGGACGTGGAAGCCGCGGTCCTTGCCAAGCACGACCGCCCCCGCCCGGCCCAGGATCACGCCGCCCCCGCCGGCCAGCAGGCGGCGGATCCCGGTCTCGCCGTGGCCGCGCAAGTGCTCGTCCTGGTGGTGGGTGGATGGCGGCGACTGGGTAGGCCCGGCCGGCATCGCCTGGGTGAAATGGGCCAGCAACCGGTGCACCGGGGTTACCTTGACCTCTTCCTCCGACAGCTGCTCATCGCACGGCCCGGGCTCGGCGACGCCGCCCTCGGACGTGGTGACCCGCTGCAGGAAGGGCAGGCCGAGCCGTTTGGCCAGGGCCGGGGCGACGACGCTGCCGCCGGCGCCGTAGGCCGCTGACACAGTGATCAGCCGTACCGCGGGCCCGGGCGAGGCCGGGGTTGGCGGGGTAGGCCTGTCAGACTGCTCGGTGGTCACGGGCGCTCATCTCCTCCGTTGCTCGCGTCTCCTCCGTTGCTCGCGTCTCCTCCGTTGGTTGCGCGGCGGCCAGGTCGGCCCGGCCGGCGGCCGACGCCAGGGTGCCGGAGGGCAGCACCAGCGCGCACACGACCGCGGAGCCGGCCAGGATCGCGGCCGAGACCCAGAACCCGACGACGTAGCTGTGCACCGCCGCTTGGGCCAGGGCCAGCGGGCTGTGACCGTGGATCAGCACATAGCTGGTCAGGGCGCTGGCGGCGAGGGTGTTCAGCAGCGCGGTGCCGATGGAGCCGCCGACCTGCTGGTTGGTGTTGACCAGGGCCGAGGCCACGCCCGCGTCCGCGGCGCGGGTGCCGTAGGTCGCGGAGTTCAGCCCACAGCCGAACACCAGGCCCAGGCCGGCCCCCATCAGGAGCAGGGCGGGCAGGATCCAGTCCAGGTAGCTGGTGAGCAGGCTCAGTCGCGCGGCCAGGAGGGCCAGACCACCAGCCGCGAGGAGCAGGCCAGCCGGGATCAGGGGCCGGGGCCCGACCCGCGGCATCAGCACCCCGCTGGACGTCGTGGACGCCACCACGATCGCCGCGATCATCGGCAGGAAGGCCAGGCCGGACTTGACCGGCGAGTAGGCCAGGGTCAGCTGCAGGTAGTAGGTCAGGAACAGGAAGATCCCGAACACGCCGATGGCGGACAGCCCGATGGCCAGGTATGCGCCGCCGCGGAAACGGTTCAGGACGATCGGCAGCGGCAGCAGCGGATGCTGGACCCGACGCTCGACCAGCACGAACGCGGCCAGCAGGACCACTCCGGCTATCAGCAGCGCCAGGGTAGTCGTCGCGCCCCAGCCCTTGGTGGCGGCCTCCGACAGCCCGTAGACCACCGCCACCAGCCCGGTCGCCACCAGGACCGTTCCCGGCCAGTCGATCTCTACGCTCGGATCACGGGGCTGCGCGGCCAGCAGCCGCACCGCGCCCGCGACCGCGACCACCGCCAGGACGACGTTGACGTACAGGCACCACCGCCAGGACAGGTACTCGGTCAGCACCCCGCCCAGCAGCAGCCCCACCGCCCCGCCTGCCCCGGCGATGGCGCCGTAGACGCCGAACGCCCTGCCGCGCTCGGCCGGGTCGGTGAACGTGACGGTCAGCGTCGAGAGCGCGGCCGGAGCCAGCAGCGCGCCAAACAACCCTTGCGCGCCGCGGCCGATCACCAGCATCGCGAAGCTGGTCGACGCGCCGCCCAGCGCCGACGCCGCGGCGAAGCCCACCAGGCCGATGATCAGCATCCGCCGCCGGCCGAGCAGATCCGACAGCCGGCCGCCGAGCAGCAGCAGCCCGCCGAAGGCCAGCGAGTACGCCGTCACCACCCACTGCCGGTCGGCGATGCTGAAGCCCAGGTCACGCTGGGCGGAGGGCAGCGCGATGTTCACGATCGTGGCATCCAGCACCACCATCAGCTGCGCCAGCCCGACCACGCCGAGAATCCACCAGCGCCGGGCCGGCTCCGCGGCCACGCCGGACAGCGCAGCCTGCTGCGATACGGCCGCAACCGCCGGTTCTCTCATTACACGTGCTTACGCCGGCAGCGGAAGGTTGGGTCGAGGCGGTACAACCAGTAGCCTTTCGCGCATGCCTTGTCTCACGACCGGAACAGGATCCCGCCAGGCCGGATCTGGGTAAGCAAGTTCTTAAGTAGAGGCGGTACGGCTGAGGGCGGCTATGAGGGTCTTCGGGTGGATAAATCCGCACATCCCGGAGGCCAGCGACGGCATCCTGACATCAGCCGGGATCTGCGAAGGGTTCGCCGGCGCCGGCGTTGG
>NZ_JBARCR010000096.1:0-1831 GCF_049794275.1 Trebonia sp. | reverse complement strand
CGCCAGCTTCCCCCGGGCCGGGGCAGACCTGCGCCTGGGGCGCCGGCTGCCCGAGTTGTTCCGCGAGGCGGGGCTGACCGACGTCGGGGCGACGGTGTACGCCGGCAGCTACCCGGCGGGGCATTCGCGGCGCACCGTGATCCCCGACCTGGTGCGCAGCCTGCACCCGGTGATCCTCGGCCTCGGGCTGGCCGGCGAGCGTGAACTGGCGGACGTGGACGCGGCGGTCCGTGCGCACCTCGCCGACCCGCGCACGCTGATGATGCCGCATCTGCTGGTGACCGCCTGGGGCCGCAAGCCCTGATGCTGGTCCGGGCCGGCGGGAGTCTTATGCGGCCAGTTCGGCGTAGCGTCCCTGGTCGGCCAGCAGGCTGGCGTGGTCACCGGCCTCGACGATGCGGCCGTGGTCGAGCACGATGATCTGATCGGCGTTCCTGACGGTGGACAGGCGGTGCGCGATCGTGATGGTGGTGCGGCCCCGGGCCAGCGTGTCGAAGGCCTGCTGCACCGCCCGCTCGGTTTCCGTATCCAGGGCGCTGGTCGCCTCGTCGAGGACGAGCACCCGCGGATCGCGCAGCAGCGTCCTGGCTATGGCGATGCGCTGCTTTTCCCCGCCGGAGAAGCGGTGGCCGCGGGAGCCCACCATAGTGTCGTAGCCGTCGGGCAGGCTGGCGATCAGGTCGTGAATCTGCGCCGCGCGAGCGGCGTCCTCGATCTCGGCGTCGGTGGCACCCGGCTTGGCGTAGCGCAGGTTCTCCCGCACGGTGGTGTGCAGGAGGTAGGTCTCCTGGCTGACTACGCCGACGATGGCGGCCAGGTCGGCCAGCCGCATGTCACGGATGTCGGTGCCGTCGATGCGGACGCTGCCGCGGGTCGGGTCATAGAGCCGCGCGACCAGCGAGCCGAGGGTGGTCTTGCCCGATCCGGTCTCGCCGACCAGGGCGAGCGTGCTGCCGGCCGGGACGTCCAGGTCAATGCCGGCCAGGGCGGGACGGTCCGCACCCGGGTAGGTGAAACCGACGCCTTCGAAGCGGACGTGCCCGGCGACGCGGGCCGGGTCGACGCTGACCGGGTGCGCTGGCTCGTCGACCTCGACGGGCAGGTCGAGGTACTCGAAGATCCGCGCGAAGAGGGCCAGCGAGCTGATCACCGAGACGCTGGTGCTGAGCAGGCCGGTGATCGGCCGGAACAGGGCATTCTGCAGGGTGGTGAAGGCGATCAGGGTGCCGATGCTGACGGTCCCAGCGGAGACGGGCAGGCCGGCGGCGAGGTAAATGACGGCTGGGACCGCGGCGAAGATGATGGTGAGCGAGGCCATCCGCCAGCGCCCGGCGAGCTGGGAGCGGAGCTCCAGGTCGATCAACCGGGCCGAAGAGCCGGCGAACCGCTGGATCAGGGCCGGGCCGGTGCCCATCGTCTTGGCCAGCTGGATGCCGTTGACGGAAAGCCCTTCCTCGATCGTCACGTTGAGATCGGCAAGCTCCCTCTGCTGCTGGGTGGTGATGGCCCGGCGCATCCTGGCGACCTTGCGGGTCAGGAAGATGGCGGGCGGCATGACCACGAGCGAGATGAGCGACAGCCGCCAGGACAGGACGGCCATGGCGACCGAGGTCGCGACGACGGTGGTGAGGTTGGACGCGATGGAGGTGGCGGTCGAGGTCACGACGGACTCCATCCCGCCGATGTCGTTCTGAATCCGCGATTGCACCTCGCCGGTGCGGGTGCGGGTGAAGAAGGCGATCGACTGCCGCTGCAGATGGGTGAAGACGCTGGTGCGCAGCTCGTGCATGACGTGCTGGCCGACCTTTGTGCTGATCCAGGTCTGGATGAC
>NZ_JBARCR010000095.1:0-6324 GCF_049794275.1 Trebonia sp. | reverse complement strand
CCCTCCGACAGGTGCTGCAGGTCACGCTCGGTCTCCTCGACCACCGAGGGATCGAGCAGTTCGCGCAGCCCGTCCTGGCCGAGCAGTTCGGCCAGCAGAGCGGTATCGAGCGACAGCGCCTGCGCGCGCCGCTCGGCGAGCGGCGCGTCGCCCTCGTACATGAAGGCGCCGACGTAGCGGAAGAGCAGGGATTTCCCGAACGGGCTCGGGGTGGCCGTCTCCACCTCCACCATCCTGATCCGGCGGGCGGCCAGGTCGCTGAGCAGCTCCGTGAGGGCAGGCACGTCGAAGACGTCCTGGAGGCACTCCCTGACGGTCTCCAGCGTGATCGGGAAGCCCGGGTACTGGCTGGCGATCTCGAGCAGCTGCGCGCTGCGCTGCCGCTGCTGCCACAGCGGGGTGCGGCGGCCCGGCTGCCGCCTCGGCAGCAGCAGCGCCCGGCTGGCGCATTCCCTGAACCGGGAGGCGAACAGCGCGCTGCCGCCGACCTCGGCGGTGATGATGTCGGCGATCTCTTCCGGGTCGAGCAGCGCGATCCCGGCGGCCGGCGGCTCGTCGCTGTCCGGCACCCTGATGATGATCCCGTCATCGGTGTGCAGCGCCTGGACATCCATCCCGCCGTACCGCTCGCGCAGCCGTGCCGTGATCGCGAGCGCCCACGGCGCGTGCACCCGGTCCCCGTAGGGGCTGTGCAGCACGACGCGCCAGTCGCCGAGCTCGTCGCGGAACCGCTCCACGACCAGCGTCCTGTCGTCGGGCACGTGGCCGGTCGCCTGCCGCTGGTCGGCGAGGTACTTGACCATGTTCCGCGCGGCGAGCGGGTCGAGCCCCGCTTCCTGGAGCTGCGTGACGGCCTGCTCGTCGGGCAGCTTCGACAGCTCGCGGATCTTCGCGCCGATCGCCTTGCCGAGCTCGGCGGGCCTGCCCGCCGTGTCGCCGTGCCAGAACGGCAGCTTGCCCGGCTGGCCGGGGGCGGGCAGCACCAGCACGCGGTCCGGCGTGATGTCCTCGATCCGCCACGAGCTGGCGCCGAGCACGAACACGTCGCCCACCCGCGACTCGTACACCATCTCTTCGTCGAGCTCGCCGACCCGTCGCGGCTGCTTGCTCTCCGCGGCCGGCAGGAACACCCCGAACAGCCCCCGGTCCGGGATCGTGCCGCCGCTGGTCACCGCCAGCTTCTGCGCCCCTGGCCTGCCGTGGATCACGCCGGCCATCCGGTCCCAGACGACCCGCGGCCGCAGGCCGGCGAACTCCTCGCCCGGGTACCGTCCGGCGAGCATGTCGAGCACCGCCTCGAGCACCGGCCTGGTCAGCCCGCTGAACGGCGCCGCGCGCCGCACCACGGCCTCGAGGTCATCCACCGGCCAGTCGTCGAGCGCCGTCATCGCGACGATCTGCTGGGCGAGCACGTCCAGTGGGTTACGCGGGATCCGCAGCTCCTCGATCGCGCCGTCGTGCATCCGGCCCGCGACGACGGCGGCCTGCACCAGGTCACCGGTGTACTTGGGGAAGATGACCCCGCGGGAGATGTCGCCGACGTTGTGCCCGGCCCGGCCGACCCGCTGCAGCCCGCTGGCCACCGACGGCGGCGACTCGACCTGGATGACCAGGTCGACCGCGCCCATGTCGATGCCGAGCTCGAGGCTGGACGTGGCGACCACGGCGGGCAGCCGCCCGGCCTTGAGCGCTTCCTCGATGTCGGTCCGCTCCTGCCTGGACACCGAGCCGTGGTGCGCCCGCGCGATCGTGACGGGCTGGTCGGGGTCGGCGGACCGTTCGGCGGCGAGCTCGTTGAGCCGTCCGCAGAGCCGCTCGGCCAGCCGGCGGGAGTTGGCGAACACGATCGTGGACCGGTGCTGCTCGATGAGGTCGAGCACCCGCTCCTCGACGTGCGGCCAGATCGACCGGCGCCTTGCCGGGTCGTCGCGGCCGTCTTCATCGGGCAGCCCTTGCGCGGTCTCCAGGTCGGTCATGTCCTCGACAGGGACGACCACCTCGAGCTCGATGCGCTTCGCGCTGGCCGGCTGCACGACCGTGACCTGGCGGGCGCCGCCAAGGAACGTGGCGACCTCCTCGGGCGGCCGGACGGTCGCCGACAGCCCGATCCGCTGCGCCCGGCCGCCGTCGTCCGGGCCGCGCAGCGCGTCGAGCCGTTCGAGCGACAGTGCCAGGTGCGCGCCCCGCTTGTTGCCCGCCACCGCGTGCACCTCGTCGACGATCACCGTCTCGACCCCGCGCAGTATCTCCCTGGCCTTGGAGGTGAGCAGCAGGAACAACGACTCCGGCGTGGTGATCAGGATGTCCGGCGGGCGGCTCGCGAGCTTGCGCCGTTCGTCGGCCGCGGTGTCCCCGGTGCGGATCGCGACGCCGATGTCGGGCTCGGGCAGCCCCAGCCGGTGCGACGCCTGCCTGATCCCGGTCAGCGGGGAGCGCAGGTTCCGCTCGATGTCCACCGCGAGCGCCTTCAGCGGTGAGACGTACAGCACCCGGCAGCGCCGCTTCCTGTCGGCGGGCGGCGGCGTCGCGGCGAGCCTGTCGATCGCCCACAGGAACGCGGCCAGCGTCTTCCCCGACCCGGTAGGCGCGACGACCAGCGTGTCGTCGCCCTTGCCTATGGCACGCCACGCCTGCGCCTGCGCCTGCGTGGGCACGGCGAAAGCGCCCTCGAACCACGCCCGCGTCGCGGGCGAGAACCCGTCGAGGGCCTCAGCGCTGCTCACCGGTGGTTGTGCTGCCATCCCTCCATACTGCCTCCAGCCGCCGACAATTCGGTCCGCCGGCGATGAGTTCCGGGCGCGGGAGCGGTCAGAATGACGATGAAGTGAATCTCACTGGGGGAGGTCCGATGACCAGCAAGCCGTTCACCACCTGCCTGTGGTTCGACACTCAGGGCGAAGAGGCGGCGCACTACTACATGGGAATCTTCAAGGACTCCAGGCTCGGCCGGGTGCAGCGGTACACGAGCGCGGGGCCGGGCGCGGAAGGCACCGTCGCCACGGTGGAGTTCGAGCTCAACGGCCAGAAGTTCCTGGCGCTCAACGGCGGCCCGCTGTACCAGTTCAACGCCGCAGTGTCGATCGTCGTCGAGTGCGCCGACCAGGCCGAGATCGACTACTACTGGGACCGGCTGACCGACGGCGGCCAGGAAGTCGCCTGCGGCTGGCTCGTCGACAAGTACGGCCTTTCCTGGCAGGTCGTGCCGACCAGGTTCCTCGACATGGTCACCAGCGGCGATCAGGAGAAGGCGGCACGCGCGCAGGCGGCGATGCTCACCATGCGGAAGTTCGACATCGCCGCCCTGGAGCGCGCCTACGCGGGCACGGCGTAGATGCGGTTCGCGCCGGCGAGGTTACGGCCGGCGAAGAGATACCTGAAGTCCAGCCAGTCGTCGAACCCGACGGTGACCGGGGCCGAGACGTTGCCCGGGTTTCCGTCGTCACCGTACGACATCAGCTGGCCGTTCTGGCTCTGGTTCACGGCGTAGATGCGGTTCTGGCCCTGGGCGTTCTGGCCGGCGAACAGGAACGTGAAGTCAAGCCAGCCGCCGAATCCGACGGTGACCGGGGCGGAGACGTTGCCCGAGCTGCCGTCGTCGCCGTAGGACAGCAGTTCGCCGCTTGAGTTCACGGCGTAGATGCGGTTCTCGCCGGCGGCGTTCTTGCCGGCGAACAGGAACTTGAACTGGAGCCACCCGCCGAACCCGACGATCACGGGGTCGGAGACGTTGCCCTGGGCCCCGTCGTCCCCGTAGGACAAGAGCTGGGCGTCCTGGTTGACGGCGTAGATGCGGCTCGCGCCGGCGGCGTTCTGCCCGGCGAACAGGAACTTGAACGGGAGCCAGCCGCCGAACCCGACCAGAATCGGGGCGGAGACGTTGCCCGGGCTAGCGTCGTCCGTGTAGGACAGCAGCTCGCCGGCCACGAACGGAGGCGGATAGACGCATCCGCTCTGCTGGTCGGCGGCCACGGCGATGCAGCTATCCGAATTCACGGCAACGGCCCCGGAGACGATGGGGTTGATGAAGAACGTGTAACCGGGAGCCGAGGCCGGGTCGGTGGTTCCGCCCATATAGACGCCGTTGCTGTCGAACAGGGTGAACCAGATGTTGTTGCAGTTCCCCGCGCAGGCGTCGCACACCTCGGGATTGCTGTCGTCGCCCTTGGGGTCGACGGTCATCTCGGCGATCTCGTGGCTGAGCTTGTCCGCGTAGAAGTGTCCGGGGTCGGCGATGGTCAGGTTCTCGGTGAACACGAGGGTGTAGCAGTATGGCGTGCCATTGCCTGTCATGCTGTGGAACGAATTGCGTTCGCCCGAGAATTGCGCGCTGTTCGGCAGCGTCCTGTTGTGCGGTATCACGACGCAGGGATTGCTTACATTGTTGTCGCGCGCGGTCTGGGCGATCTGGTCCACCCACGTCTCGAAGTCCCCCAGGGTGAAGCTGTCGCTCGTCAGGTTCGCGGGGAACGGCATGACGTCGGGCCAGACGCCGACGCTGCTCGTCCCGTACTGGGACACGTACCGCTGGATGGGAATGACCGCCAGGGCCGCGTAGTCGCGCGCGGTCTGCATGTCCGCCATCGTTATGGCGGACGATGGCTGGCCGGTGACCTGGAAGGTGACCTGGGCGAAGACCAGCGTTCCTGCGAAGAGGGGACCGGAGGCCTTCGCTCGCGGAGCGGGGACCGGATTGGCGGCGAGCCAGTTCCGCAGCTGCTCGTCCTTGGTCACCTCGTCCCAGTTCGACGTGGTGTGCAGGTGCGCCAGGACGCCTGACGGCAGCTCTTCGAGTTCGTCCACGCCTGACCGAGGTATGGTCGCGGGAACCTCGCGGCGCAGGTACTTCAGAACCTTGACCGCTCTCGTCGCGCACGTTGATTCCATGAATGCCCCCCTTTTTCAGCCGACATCCCCGTGTGTGGCTGGCAATCTGGGCGGATTGTATATCGTCATCTCGCTGGCGTCTATTACCGTGGCGGTAAGTTCGCAATAGCGAGCGCAGATCGCCTTTATGCGGATCAGTCCGGACAATTCCGTATTTCGGATAAGCGCTTAACTTCTTCGCGATTTCTGCGCCAGCGAACGCTGAGGCGAATGCGCCGAGCCCCGGCGGGTGGCCGGCGCGGTAACGTTCCCGGAACGATCCGGCCCTACGCTGGCCATCATGAGCAGCAAGGGCTGGTCCGTCGTGCTCGGCGGTATCGCCGCGGCGTCGCTGGCGGGCATGATCCCGCTGTCGGTGTTCGCCCATCTGGTGGGCGCCGGAGTCGTGGCGCTGGTCATCGGCGTGCCGTGCGCGGCGATCGGGTTCCTGGTCGCCAGGCGCCAGCCGCGCAACCCGCTCGGCTGGCTCTTCCTGGTCATCGCCTGCTGCCTCTTTATCCCGACCGTCGGCGGCGACTACGCCTACCTCGACTACCGCCTGGGACACCACGTGCCGTTCGCCGCCGCCGGGCTGGCCGTGGATCAGCTCTGGTCCGAGGGTCTGGCGCTGTTCATCGTGGTGATCTTGCTGTTCCCCGACGGCAGGCTGCCGTCCCGGTTCTGGCGCTGGGCACTGCGGGTCTGGTGCGCGGCGTTCGCGGTGCTGCTCATCGCTTCCGTGGCCGCCACGGCCGGCGCGCTCGCCGCGCACCCGGTCCGTACCGACACGTCCGGCGGCCTGGTCGCCCTCGATAGTCCGGCCGGCTGGTTCGCGGTCGTCTACCACGGGTGCCTGCTCGTGATCTTCGTGCTGTCCGTGGGCTTCATCGGCCGCCAGGTGCTGAGCTGGCGGCGCTCGTCAGGCGAGCGGCGCCAGCAGCTCAAGTGGCTCGCGAGCGGCGCCGCCGTCAGCATGGCCGGCCTGGTGCTCGCCGTGATCTTCGCGTCCTCGTCGGGCACGAGCGCGAACGTCTCGCAGTGGCTGGAAAACCTCGCGTGGTTCGGCCTCGCCGCGCTGCCGGTGTCCATCGGCGTGGCGATCCTCCGCTACCGGCTGTACGACATCGACAGGATCATCTCGAGGACGCTGGCGTACGCCCTGGTCACCGGCTTGCTGGTCGGCGTGTTCGCGGGCCTCGTGCTGCTGACCACCGACGTGCTGTCCCTGTCGTCCCCGGTGGCGGTCGCCGCCTCGACGCTGGCGGCGGCGGCGCTGTTCAACCCGCTGCGGCAGCGGGTTCAGCGAGTCGTGGACCGCCGGTTCAACCGGACGCGGTACAACGCGGACCGCACGGTCGCCGCATTCGCCGCCCGCCTCAAGGACGCCGTGGACGTGACCGCGGTCCGCGACGACCTGACCACCGTCGTGCAGCAGACGCTAGAGCCCGCGCACGTCTCCCT
>NZ_JBARCR010000094.1:0-2475 GCF_049794275.1 Trebonia sp. | reverse complement strand
ACGGTGGCCCAATGCGACGCGATCAAGCAGGAGGCGGTGCGCGGCCGCACCGCGGTGATCGTCGGGATGGGGTTCATCGGCTGCGAGGTGGCGGCCTCGCTGACCCAGCTGGGGGTCAGGGTCACCGCGGTCTTCCCTGGCCGGGACCCGCTCGAGCGGGTTCTCGGCGACCAGGTCGCCGGGGTGATGAGCGCCATCCACCGGGCGAACGGCGTCGAACTGCTGGCCGGCGAGCAGGTCGCGGCCTTCGAGGGCACCAGCCGCGTGGCAGCGGCCGTGACCCGGTCCGGCCGCCGTATCGAGTGCGACTTCGCCGTGGCGGGCGTCGGCATCGAACCCGACATCCCGGCTGTCGGTGTCGAGCAGCAGAACGGGATCCTCGTCGACGAGCGCTGCCGGGCCAGCGCCCCCGACGTCTACGCGGCCGGTGACCTGGCGAACCACCTGCACCCGCTGTTCGGCCGGATCCGGGTCGAGCACTACAACAACGCGGAGAAGCAGGGCGCCGCCGCCGCCAGGTCAATGCTCGGTTCGACGGCTCCCTACGACTACGTGCACAGCTTCTGGTCAGATCAGTACGACCACAAACTCGAGTACGTCGGCCATGTCGAAAAGTGGGACCAGTTCGTGGTCCGCGGCAGTGTGCGTGACGGCAAGCTGATCGGCATCTACCTGGTAGACGGGATAGTGCGGGCAGCCGTCGGCCTCGACCGCGGCGGCGATCCCGAACTGGACACCGACGGCGAGATGGCGGCGTGCGACCGCCTGGTAGCCACGCAAGCGAAGCCGGCTCCCGCCGTGCTCAGCGACGAGAAAACGGACCTGTGGTCGCTGGCAGGACCTGAGGCGCGATCCTAGGCGTTGGAGAACAGCGGGATGTTCGCCCCGCTGACCGGGGCGAGCGGGCTGTCCAGCAGCGCGGCGATCAGCTCCCCCACGTCAGCCGGGGTCAGGCCGGGACGCAGCGCCGGATTGGCCCGGCGCAGCATCTCGGTGTCGACAGCACCCGGGCTCAGGCAAATCGCGCTGATGCCATGCTCCCTGCCCTCGACCGCGATCGCCTCGGTCAGGCCGATGACCCCGTATTTGGAGACGTTGTAGGCGGCAAGCCCAGGGAACTTCTCGGTGGCGTATACGCCAGACAGCGAGGCGATGGTGACGATCCGGCCCGCACCGGCGGGAGCCATGGCGGTGAACGCCGCGCGGCAGCAGTAGAAAGCGCCCGTCAGGTTGACCGCGAGCGTGTCGCGCCACGTCTCCGATGTCGTCTCGGCGAATGGCACGTTCGTCAGCACGCCCGCGGCGCAGATCAGCCCGCTCACCTGGCCGATCCCGCTGACCTCGGAGAACAGGCGCTCGACCGCCGCTTCGTCGGCCACGTCCGTCGGGACGGGCGTGGCCGTGCCGCCAGCGTCCTTGATCCGGCCCGCCACGTCGTCGAGAGCATGACGGTCCCGCGCGGCGAGCACGACGTGCGAGCCGGCGTTCGCCAGCGCCGCGGCCGTCGCCGCGCCGATGCCGCTGCTAGCCCCTGTGACGACCACGAGGCGACCCGGCAGCCAACTGCCTCGCACCGGCTCACCCACCAGCGACTAGACGGTAGAGACGCTCGTGCGCGTCAAGGCTGAGTCCCAGGTCAAGATGGCTCTCGGCATGGTCGCGGCAGGCCCGTCGCGAAATCCCGGCAACCTTGGACACCGCTTCGGCAGCCGCCGGAATGTCGTCGGGCGGCACCAGGAAACCGGTCGCGCGGTCCACGATCACCTCCCGCAGGCCGCCGCGGCTGAACGCGACGACCGGAGCACCGCACGCCTGCGCCTCGGCGGCGGCCAGCCCGAATGGCTCATCCCAGCGGGCCGGGCACAACACCACGGCCGCCTCAGCCATAGCCTGCCACAGCGAAGGCCGGGGCACTGCCTCGTGCACGGACACGCCCGGCAAGCCGCGTCGCGGATCGATCTGCTCCCTGCTGTACCCCTCGTCATAGGCATCGCCATAGACATGGATCGGCACTCCGGCCGCGCGGGCGATGTCGATGGCCTCGGCCGCGCCCTTCTCCGGGCTCAGCCGGCCAGCGAACACCGCACCCTGTCCGGCACTACTGGACCACGGGATATCGCGCGTGGACGGGTACGGCGGCAGCACCGCGTCGACGGGCACGACCCGGCGCCAGGCGACGGCCTGTGAATTCGACACGACGGCCACGACCGGCGGCCGGCCCCGCCTGGCTGCGTCGCGTAGAGCTGCCGACAGGTCCCGGTCCGGAGGCAGGTGGAGCGTGTGCACCACTGGTGCCCGCAATCCGGTCCCGAGCCTGATGGCAGGCGCGTCGAAGGCGTGATTGTGGATCACGTCATACCGGCTCGACCGCACGGCCGCGAAGGCGGTAGCGAACGCGGCCTCCGCGGCCGCTGCCGCCGCCAGCGGATCGCTGCCTTCGCTGGCGTCGCCTGCGTTGCCCGCGTCGGATCCGGG
>NZ_JBARCR010000093.1:0-13413 GCF_049794275.1 Trebonia sp. | reverse complement strand
CGCGGCGCACCACTGGGGCCGCGGCGACAGCATCGAGTGGTACCTGCCGAGCCAGGCCGCCGACCCGCACGCCCGCGAGCTGTTCGCGCGGTTCGAGCGCCTGGCGGTCACCCCCGGCGCGTTCCTGCGCATGACCGCGATGATCCGCGAGATCGACGTCCGCGCCGCGCTGCCGTCGATTCACGTGCCGGCACTGGTGATCCACCGCCTCAGCGACCGCATAACGCCGCCCTTTCACGGCCGCTACCTGGCCGAACGGATCGCAGGCGCTCGGTACTTCGAGCAGCCTGGCGACCACTCGCTGCGGTTCGCGGGCGGCGGCGACAGCGACGCGCTGTTCGGCGAGATAGCCGGCTTCCTGGCGAGCGTCCCGCCGCGAAAAAAGGCGGGCAGTTAGGAACACCCGCCGCCGTGTCCGATATGCCATGCTCGTGATGTGCAGCGGGACGCCATAAGCCAACACAGGAGGACCGGCGCCAGGTCGCGGCCGGCCAGCATTCGCGATGTCGCGCGGCTCGCCGGGGTCTCGCACCAGACGGTCTCCCGGGTGCTGAACGGGCATCCCAGCGTCCGGGACGCCACCAGGACAAGGGTGCTCGTCGCCATGGACGAGCTGCAGTTCCGGCCCAGCCGGGCCGCGCGCATGCTGTCGATGCGGCGGTCGCAGACGATCGGCGTGCTCGCCGCCGCGGTCGGGTCGCACTACGGCCCGGCGAGCAGCGTGAGCGCGGTCGAGGACGCGGCGCGCGAACAGGGCTATTACGCGACCGTCGCCCATCTCGCGTCGCTGTCGGCCGACGCGATCTCGGCGGCCGTCGAAGACCTGCTTAACCAGGACGTGGAGGGCGTCGTCATCGTGGCGCCGCGGACCGCCGTGCTGTCGCGGCTGGCCGCGCTGGCGGTGGACATCCCGATCGTGGCGGCGCAGGGGGAACAGGAGGACGCGGGCGGTATCCCGGTCGCTTCCGTCGATCAGCGGGCCGGCGTGCGGATGGTGATGGACTACCTCACCGGGCAAGGGCACCGGCGCATCGTGCACGTCGCGGGCCCGCCGGACTGGAACGACGCGCAATCCAGGCTGCGCGCGTACGAGGCGGAGGTCCGTTCCTCGGGACTTCCGGTGCTGCCCCCGGCCCACGGCGACTGGACCGCCGAGTCGGGGTACCAGGCGGGGCGGTCGCTCATCCAGGCGGCGGGACACGGGGAACTGGGGTTCAGCGCGGTCTTCTCGTCGAACGACCAGATGGCGCTGGGGCTGATGCACGCTTTCCGCGAGGCGGGCCTGGACGTGCCCCGTGACGTGAGCGTGGTCGGCTTCGATGACATCCCGGAGGCGGCGCATTTCTGGCCGCCGCTGACGACGGTGCGGCAAGCCTTCGATGAGCTCGGCAAGCGCTGCGTGGCCATGCTGATGGACGCGATCCGCAAGTCCGAGGACCCGTCGGCGGTCCCTGACGAGGCCGTACCCGACGCGGTGGCACCGCAGCTGATCGTCCGGGACTCCGTCGCCGCGGTGTAGCGGCGCGGGCCGCGGCTGTGGATAGCCCTGTGGGCATTTGGTTCCGCACATGTGGATCGCCGTCATAGAGCGCGGGAATTCGTGACGGGGGAGCGCGGTCCGGCTGTGGACAACGGGTTGCGACCTCCGTCGATGCGTACACGCGCCGTCTGGATCGGGTAGCCTTACATGGTCCGAATGGCGGAGTAGCTCAGTCAGGCAGAGCAAGCGGCTCATAATCGCTGTGTCGCCGGTTCAAGTCCGGCCTCCGCTACCCGATCAGGTCCCACCACACTGTCGTAAAGGAAGGCACTCCACCGTGGCTGCCACCGACGTCCGGCCGAAGATCACGCTGGCTTGCCAGGAGTGCAAGCGCCGTAACTACATCACCAAGAAGAACCGGCGCAACGACCCGGACCGCCTCGAGCTGAAGAAGTACTGCCCCTGGTGCCGCTGCCACACGGCGCACCGCGAGACCCGCTAACCGCGGGCCCGGACGCCAGGTGGCCCTGAACAAGGAGTTCGTCGGCCGGGTTTTCGGGCCAGGCGAGCCCTACGAGGTCAGCCGGGTCAAGATCGTCGAGTTCGCTGATGCGATCGGCGAGCCTAGCGAGCTGTGCCGGGACAAGGCCGCCGCCCAGCGGGCCGGGTATCCCGACGTCATCGCGCCGCCGACGCTGGCGATCGTGATCGCCATGGCGTCGACCGCCTCCATGCACTCAGAGCCGGGCCTCGGGCTCGACTATTCGATGGTCGTGCACGGCGAGGAGAGCTTCAGCCACAGCCGCCCGCTGCAGGCTGGCGACGTGGTGGTCGCGACGACCACGGTCGAGTCGATCAGGGCAGTCGGCTCCATGTCGATGCTCGTGACGTCCACCGACCTCAGCACCACCGACGGCGAGCACGTCTGCACCGCGAAGTCCACGCTGGTCGAGCGCGGAAAGTAGGGCACGATGACGGTTAGGTACGCCGACGTGGAGCCCGGCACCGAGATCCCGGGCAAGAGCTACCGCGCCACTCGCCTCGACCTGGTGAAGTACTGCGGGGCATCCGGTGACTTCAACGTCATCCACTGGAATGAGCGCCTCGCCCGCTCCGTCGGCCTGCCCGGCGTCATCGCACACGGCATGTACACGATGGCGCAGGCGGGCAAGTTCGTCACCGAATGGGCTGGTGACCCCGGCGCGGTCCTCGAGTTCGGCGTCCGGTTCTCCGGCATGGTCCCGGTCCCGGACGACGACCAGGGCGCGACAATCGAGGTCAGCGGCACGGTCACCGAGAAGCTCGGGGACAACAAGGTAGCCGTCGACATCGTGGCCAGGTCCGGCGGCACGAAGGTGCTGACCCGCTCCCGCGCCGTCGTCCGCCTCCCGTGACCCTGCTGGCCGACTATACGACGCTCGGCCTCGGCGGCCCGGCGAAGGCCTTTACCGACGCTCCGGCCGAAGCCGCCCTGATCGACGCGGTCCAGGCCGCCGACGCGGCCGGCGAGCCGGTCCTGATTCTGGGCGGCGGCAGCAACCTGGTCATCGCCGACGAGGGCTTCCCCGGCACGGTCGTGCACGTGAACACCCGCGGTGTCGGCTACGCGGCGGCCGCCGACGGCCACGTCGACGTCACGGTCGCGGCGGGCGAGGACTGGGACGACGTGGCGGCGGCCGTGGTGGCCGAGGGACTCGCGGGCGTCGAATGCCTGTCCGGCATCCCTGGCCGCGCCGGGGCCACTCCGATCCAGAATGTCGGCGCCTACGGGCATGAGGTGGCTGAGGTCATCACGAGCGTGCGGGTATTCGACCGGCGGACAAGTCAGATTCAGGTCATTCCGAACGGATCGTGCCACTTCGCCTACCGCACCAGCTTCTTCAAGCAGCACCCGGCGCGGTACGCGGTGCTCGCCGTGACGTTCCGCCTCACCAGGGACACGCTGTCGATGCCGGTGAAGTACGCCGAACTCGCGGCCGAGCTCGACGTGCGCATGGGGGAGCGCGCGGGAGTCGGCGAGGTCCGTTCCGGAGTGCTGAAGATAAGGGCGCGCAAGGGAATGGTGCTCAACCCCGGCGACCCGGACACCAGGAGCGCGGGCTCCTTCTTCACGAACCCGCTGCTCGACGCGGAGCAGTTCGCCCGGGTGACGGCCGCGGCGCCCGTGCCAGTGCCCAGGTTCGACGCCGGGGACAAGGTCAAGGTGCCCGCTGCGTGGCTGATCGAGCACGCAGGCTTCGGCAAGGGCTATGGCGCGCCCGGCCGGGCGCGGGTGTCATCCAAGCACACGCTCGCCCTGATCAACGCCGGCGGCGCGACCACGACGGACCTGCTCACCCTGGCCCGCGAGATCCGCGACGGCGTCCGCGCGACCTTCGGCGTCACGCTGGACCCAGAACCCACCCTGATCGGCGCGACCCTCTAACGTCGCTCGCTACCCCCTACCGCCACCATCCATAGGCGGTCGATGGTCCATCGACCGCCAAAGAGTGGGGACGATGGCCCATCGACCACCTATGTCACCCACCCCAAACGTGGACGATGTCGCATCGACCACGTAACGCGCCACGTTCCAACGTCGACGATGTCGCATCGACCACCAAAGAGCGTGGACGATGTCACATCGACCACCTTCGGGCCCGAGGGTGGGGGCTCGGGGCCGGGGTTGAGCGAGGCTCAGGAGTTCAGCCAGGCGTCGATGGCAGCGAGCAGGCGGGTGCGGACCGAGTCGGGGGCGGCGGAGCCGAGGACGGACATCCGGGCGACGTCGGCCAGCTCCTGCGGAGTGAAGCCGTGCACGTCGCGGGCGATCTCGTACTGCTTAACCAGGCGGCGCCCGAAGAGCAGCGGGTCGTCGGCGCCGAGCGCGACAGGTACCCCGGCCTCGAAGAGGGTGCGGACCGGGACAGCGGCCGCATTCGGCGCAACCCCGAGCCCGACGTTAGACGACGGGCAGACCTCCAGGGTCACGTCGGCGGCGGCGAGCCGCTTGACAACCTCCGGGTCTTCGACCGCCCGGACGCCGTGCCCGATCCGGTCGGCGCGCAGCCGGTCCAGCGCCGCAGTCACGCTGGCCGCGCCGAGCAGTTCGCCGGCGTGCGGCACGAGCAGCAGGCCCGCCCGCCCCGCGATGCCAAACGCCCGCTCGAAATCCTCGGCAGGCCCTCGCCGCTCGTCATTCGACAGCCCGAACCCAACTACGCCCCGCCCGGCGAACTGCACAGCAAGCCGCGCCAGCGTCCGGGCATCCAACGGATGCCGGGTCCGGTTAGCCGCGATGATGATCGCGATCCCCACGCCTGTCGCCTGCGCGGCGACAGCGGCCGCGTCAAGCAGCAACTCAGTAAAGGCGGTAATGCTGCCGTACCTGGCGGTGTAGCCGGAGGGGTCGGCTTGCAACTCCAGCCACCGCGACCCTTCGGCGACCTCATCCTCGGCGATCTCCCTGACAACCCGGTACAAGTCATCAGCAGTCCTAAGCACAGACCGCGCGGTGTCATAGAGCCGCTGAAACCGAAACCAGCCACGCTCATCGGTCGCAGACAACTGCGGCGGCCAATCCTGCGTAAGCGCAGGCGGCAACGACACCCGATGCGTCCGCGCGAGCTCGACCAGCGTCGAATGGCGCATAGCGCCAGTGAGATGCAAATGCAGATGCGCCTTGGGCAGCGCTTTCAGATCATGCGTCATTGCCCTACGACTCTAGGGGAGAAGCCCTGCGACCCCACCTACCGAGCGTCAGCGAGCAATTTACCGATGCGGGTGACGCCCTCTTCCAGATCCGCGTCCCCGAGCGCATAGGACATCCGGAAGTAGCCAGGCGTCCCGAACGCTTCCCCAGGAACAACCGCGACTTCGGCTTCGTCCAAGATCAGGCTGGCCAGCTCAGCCGACGTCTGCGGCCGCTGCCCGGCGATCTCCTTGCCGAGCACTCCCTTGACGCTCGGGTAGGCGTAGAACGCGCCGAGCGGCTCCGGGCAGGTGACCCCGGGGATCTCGTTGAGCATCCGGACGATCGTCTTCCTGCGCCGGTCGAAGGCCTCTCTCATGGCCGCGACCGCGGACAAGTCGCCGGACACCGCGGCAAGCGCCGCCGCCTGTGAGACGTTCGCCACGTTCGAGGTCGCGTGGCTCTGCAGGTTCGTCGCGGCCTTGATCACGTCCTTGGGGCCGATCATCCAGCCGACCCGCCAGCCGGTCATGGCGTACGTCTTGGCCACGCCGTTGAGCACGACGCACCGGTCGGCGATCTCCGGCGCCTGGACCGGAATAGAGGAGAACGTCGCGTCGCCGTAGACCAGGTGCTCGTAGATCTCGTCGGTGACCACCCAGATGCCCCTGGCGGCGGCCCACTCGCCGATGGCCCTGACCTGCTCGGGCGAGTAGACGGCGCCGGTCGGGTTGGACGGGGAGACGAACACGAGCAGCTTGGTGCGCTCGGTGCACGCCGCATCGAGGTCCTCGACCGAGGCCAGGTAACCGGTGGTCTCGTCGGTGGGCACGATGACGGACTTGCCGCCGGCCAGCCCGATCGACTCCGGGTAAGTGGTCCAGTACGGGGCGGGCAGCAGTGCTTCGTCGCCCTCGTCGAGCAGCGTGGCGAACGTCTGGTACACGGCCTGCTTGCCGCCGTTGGTGACGAGCACCTGGTCCGCGGTCACCGTGTACCCGGAGTCGCGGGCGGTCTTCTCGGCGATGGCCTTGCGCAGCTCAGGCAGGCCGGCGGCCGGGGTGTACTTGTGGAACCGCGGCTCCGCCGTCGCCTGCCTGGCGGCCTCGACGATGTAGTCAGGCGTCGGGAAATCGGGCTCGCCTGCGCCGAACCCGATGACCGGCCGTCCGGCCGCCTTCAGCGCCTTGGCTTTCGCATCTACGGCCAGGGTCGCGGATTCGGAGATGGCCGATATGCGGGCCGATATTCTCGTGGTTGGCATGCATACATGGTGTCACCTCCCGCTGGAGGCCCTGCAACTGGTTTGGTCTCCCGGGGCGCGTGAACGCTTCGGTTCGACGCAAGTGGTGCGTTCGGCGTACACTCTGGTGATTGCAAACCGGAGGGCAGTAGCTCAATTGGTAGAGTCCCGGTCTCCAAAACCGGCGGTTGGGGGTTCGAGTCCCTCCTGCCCTGCCAGCGCTGACCTGCTGGACCACCGTGGTCTGGCCGGCCCGCGCGTGGTGTTCCGTTCAGTTCTGCATAGGTGAGGACATGGCAACCCAGACGCGAGGCCAGGGCGCGGAGCGACGCGGCGGGTCCGGCCGTGCCTCCAAGCAGGACCGGACGACGCCCGCCTTGTTCACCAGGCAGGTGGCATCGGAACTCCGGAAGGTGATCTGGCCGACCCGTAACGAGCTCGCGACCTATACGGCCGTGGCGATTGTGTTCATCGTCTTCATGAGCACGATCGTCCTGACGCTCGACTACGGGTTCACCAAGCTGATGTTCTGGGTCTTCGGCTAGCGCGAGATCCGGGATGCCCCCGGGCGGCCCCGCGTAGCGTGCACGCAGCGTGGGACGATGATCACCGGGGTTTCCTCGCGGGGCGAGTGGCCTGGTGAGCGCTGGCCCAGCGAGCAGAACAAGAGAGTGAGTGACCGTGTCCGAGTCCCAACTACACACCGATGACTACGCGGCGACCGGCGCAGTGGATGGGGAGGAAGCCGACGTGACCGACGAGACTTCCAGCTCCGCTGACGAGCCAGCCGAAGCAGACGCCCTGGTCAGCGAGAACGGCGAGGGCGCTGCGGCGGAGCCTGCCGAGCACGGCGAGGGCGCCGAAGCAGAGCCTGCCGAGGAGGCCGACGCGGAGCCTGCCGAGGAGATCGACGCGGTCGCCGAATTCAACCGCGAACTGCGCATGCTGCCCGGCGACTGGTACGTGGTGCACTCCTACGCCGGTTACGAGAACCGGGTGAAGACCAACCTGGAGAGCCGTATCACGTCGCTCAACATGGAGGACTACATCTTCCAGATCGAGGTCCCGACCCATCAGGTGACCGAGATCAAGAGCGGCAAGAAGCAGACGGTCAACGAGAAGGTGCTGCCCGGCTACATCCTGGTCCGGATGGACCTCACCGACGAGTCCTGGGCCGTGGTCAGGAACACCCCTGGCGTTACCGGCTTCGTCGGCCTGTCGAGCCGCCCGTCGCCGCTGCCGCTCAGCGAGGTTGCCACGCTGCTGGCGCCGGCCCCCGCGGAAACCCAGGCGCAAGCGGCGGCCGCCAAGAAGGTGTCTCCGGAATACGAAGTCGGCGAGTCGGTTACCGTTATGGACGGACCGTTCGCGACGCTTCCCGCAACCGTGAACGAGGTCAACCCGGTCACGCAGAAGCTGCGGGTGCTCGTGTCGATCTTCGGCAGGGAGACGCCCGTGGAACTGTCGTTTGACCAAGTGTCGAAGATCTGAGAGGAAATACCACCACCATGCCGCCACGTAGAAAGAGGCTCGCTGCCGTCGTCAAGGTGCAGCTGCCCGCGGGCGCGGCCACCCCGGCGCCGCCCGTCGGCACCGCGCTGGGCCCGCACGGCGTCAACATCATGGATTTCGTCCGGCAGTACAACGCCGCGACCGAATCCCAGCGAGGCAACATCATCCCGGTCGAGATCTCGATTTACGAGGACCGGTCGTTCACGTTCATCACGAAGACGCCGCCCGCGCCCGAGCTGATCAAGAAGGCCGCCGGCGTCGACAAGGGCAGCGCGACGCCGCACACGGTCAAGGTCGGCTCGCTGACCGCGGCGCAGGTGCGCCAGATCGCGGAAACCAAGATGCCCGACCTGAACGCGAACGACATCGAGGCCGCCGCGAAGATCATCGCGGGCACCGCCCGTTCGATGGGCATCAAGGTCGAAGGTTAAACGGCGGCCGGGAGACGGCCGCCTACGTTCTGAATAAAGGAAAGTGGCAGGACCTCGCGCGGGTCCCGATGACCACAACCTCCACTAAGGAGACGCATTATGAAGCGCAGCAAGGCGTACCAGAACGCCGCGGAGAAGATCGACCACGAGCAGCTGTACAGCCCAGGCCAGGCCGTGGAGCTCGCCAAGGCGACCCAGGTGACCAAGTTCGACCCGACCGTCGAGGTGAACCTCCGGCTCGGCGTCGACCCGCGCAAGCAGGACCAGATGGTCCGCGGCACCGTCAACCTGCCGAACGGCACCGGCAAGACGGCTCGCGTCCTGGTGTTCGCGACCGGCCCCCGCGCGGCGGAGGCGGAGGCGGCCGGGGCCGACTTCGTGGGTTCCGATGACCTGATCGAGCGGATCCAGGGCGGCTTCCTGGACTTCGACGCGGTGGTCGCGACGCCGGACCTGATGGGCAAGGTCGGCAGGCTCGGCCGGGTGCTCGGCCCGCGCGGCCTGATGCCGAACCCGAAGACCGGGACCGTCACCCCCGACGTGGGCAAGGCCGTCACCGACATCAAGGGCGGCAAGATCGAGTTCCGTACCGACCGGCACGGGAACCTCCACTTCATCATCGGCAAGGCCTCGTTCGACAAGAAGGCGCTGCTGCAGAACTACGCCGCGGCGCTTGACGAGGTGATCAGGCTCAAGCCGGCCGCGGCCAAGGGCCGCTACCTGAGGAAGGTCACGTTCACCACGACGATGGGGCCCGGCATCCCCGTCGACCCGAACAGGACCCGCGGCTTCACCGAGGACGATGCGGCCGCCTCGGCCGCGTAGCTTCTGCCCCGCTTACGCAGACCATGATCGTGGGGAGTTTTCGGCGATAATCGCTGGGAACTCCCCACGATCATGCTGTCTGGCCATGGCCATCGCCCATTGAGGGGTAGCCGTCGCTATCGGGTGTCGTTTCGGGTAAATAGTGTCCCAAAGGACACCCGATGACCTCTTTGAACCTCTTTCGGGCGGCGATTTGGCCGCCAGGTATACCTACCGTAAGATTGTGTTTGCCGAAGACCGCTGGATGTCGGCTCGCGAGAGCCGGCCGAAGGTTCCGTAGGGACATCCCGCGCAGGTGACCGTGAGCCCCAGCCGCTTCAATGCGGCTGCCGCCCCGTGCGCCGTGCGCCGGGGCGTTCGTCGTCTTCGGGACTAGCAGGACGACGACATATGGGAAGGAGGCTCATGGCAAACGCTGAAAAGACGGCCGCTGTGGAAGAGCTCACCGGCAAGTTCCGCGAGTCAAGCGGCGCGGTGCTCACCGACTACCGCGGGCTGACCGTGGCCCAGCTGAAGGAGCTGCGCGGCTCCCTCGCGGGCAACGCCACGTTTTCTGTCGTGAAGAACACGCTCACGAAGATCGCGGCTACCGAGGCGGGCGTGGGTGACGAGCTCGGGCCGCTGCTGTCTGGGCCGTCCGCGATCGCGTTCGTCAGCGGGGACGTGTCGCAGGCCGCCAAGGGCCTGCTCGACTTCGCCAAGGCGAACCCGCTGCTCGTGATCAAGGGTGGCGTGCTCGACGGCAAGGCGCTGACCGCGGCGGAAGTCGGCAAGCTCGCCGACCTCGAGCCGCGCGACGTGCTGCTGGCCAAGCTGGCCGGCGCGATGAAGGCGTCGATGTCGAACGCGGCGGCGACGTTCAACGCGCTGCCCACGCAGATGGCGCTGCTCGCCGACGCGCTGCGAGCCAAGCTCGAGGCCGAGGCTGGCGCCCCGGCCCAGGCCAGCCCGGAGACGGGCGACACCCAGACAGAGACTCAGGACTAAGGAACGAAGGGAAACGATCATGGCGAAGCTCAACAGCGCCGACCTGCTCGACGCGTTCAAGGAGATGACCCTCCTTGAGCTGTCCGAGTTCGTGAAGGCTTTTGAGGACACGTTCGACGTTAAGGCTGCCGCCCCGGTGGCGGTCGCCGGCGTTGCCGCCCCGGCCGGGACCGGCGGCGGCGAGGCCGAGCAGGCCGAGGAGCAGGACGAGTTCGACGTCATCCTCGAGGCCGCTGGCGACAAGAAGATCCAGGTCATCAAGGAAGTGCGGTCGCTGACCAGCCTGGGCCTCAAGGAGGCCAAGGACCTGGTGGACGGCGCGCCGAAGACCGTCCTTGAGAAGGTCAACAAGGAGGCCGCGGACAAGGCCAAGGCTGCCCTCGAGGGCGCCGGCGCCAGCGTCACGGTCAAGTAGTCAGGCGCTCTCGCGCTCAGACGCTGCGAAAAGACGCCCCCGGGTACGTCCTGGGGGCGTCTTGGCGTTCAGTGGGTTCGCCGCCGCTGCGGGCGGGAATAACTGTGATACCCGCTCTGTTGTCGCTTACACATCCGCACGCGTGTGGTATCCATCACGCGGCCAACCCGTCCGAACCATGCCGTTTCGGCTTGACGTTTCGTCGCCGAGAGGGGATGCTGCGGAGCAAGGTGAACCACATATTGGCGTACCGTTGACAAGCAGTGCAGTCGTTGGCTACACTGGCCATTTGCGCTGCACTCTGACGTCCTCGGTGTCTCTCTCGCCTTTCTGGGGTTTTGCCGCGGGGCGTTTGGCGTGCGTGCGGTGAAAGTTCCGCGACAAGTTCGGAAGGACCCCTGTTGGCAGCATCGCGCAGCGCCTCCGCCACGAATCTTGGTCCCCGCCGCGTGTCTTTCGCGCGGATCAACGAACCCCTGAAGGTTCCGGATCTGCTGGCCTTGCAGACTGAGTCTTTTGACTGGCTGCTCGGCAACGACAAGTGGAAGGCACGTATCCAGGCCGCCAAGGAGGCCGGGCGCAAGGACGTGCCTGAGCAGTCCGGGCTCGAAGAGATCTTCGAAGAGATCAGCCCGATCGAGGACTTCTCGGGAACGATGTCCCTGTCGTTCCGAGACCACCGGTTTGAGCCGCCCAAGTACTCCGCCGAGGAGTGCAAGGACAAGGACATGACATACTCCGCGCCCATGTTCGTGACGGCGGAGTTCATCAACAACACCACCGGTGAGATCAAGAGCCAGACCGTCTTCATGGGCGATTTCCCGCTCATGTCGAACAAGGGCACGTTCATCATCAACGGCACCGAGCGCGTGGTGGTCAGCCAGCTCGTGCGGTCGCCCGGTGTGTACTTCGACCGGCAGGTCGACAAGACCAGCGACAAGGACATCTATTCCTGCAAGGTGATCCCGAGCAGGGGCGCGTGGCTCGAGTTCGAGATCGACAAGCGGGACAGCGTTGGCGTCAGGATCGACCGCAAGCGCAAGCAGAGCGTGACCGTTCTGCTCAAGGCTCTCGGCTGGGACGACGCGAAGATCCTCGAGCGCTTCGGCGACTTCGAGTCGATGCGCGCCACCCTGGAGAAGGACCACACGGCCGGCCAGGACGACGCGCTGCTCGACATCTACCGCAAGCTGCGCCCCGGCGAGCCGCCGACGCGGGAGTCCGCGCAGGCGCTGCTCGACAACCTGTACTTCAACCCGAAGCGGTACGACCTGGCCAAGGTCGGCCGGTACAAGGTGAACAGGAAGCTGGGCCTCGAGCTGCCGATCCGGCAGGGCACGCTGACCGAGGAAGACATCGTCTCCACGATCGAGTACCTGGTCCGGCTGCACGCCGGTGAGGAAGAGCTCACCCGCGCCGACCGCACCATCGTGCTCGAGACCGACGACATCGACCACTTCGGCAACCGGCGGCTGCGTACCGTCGGCGAGCTCATCCAGAACCAGGTCCGGCTGGGCCTGGCCCGGATGGAGCGCGTCGTCCGCGAGCGAATGACGACGCAGGACGTCGAGGCGATCACGCCGCAGACCCTGATCAACATCCGCCCGGTGGTGGCGTCGATCAAGGAGTTCTTCGGCACCAGCCAGCTGTCGCAGTTCATGGACCAGACCAACCCGCTGGCCGGCCTTACCCACAAGCGCCGGCTGTCGGCACTCGGCCCCGGTGGCCTGAGCCGTGAGCGGGCCGGGTTCGAGGTTCGTGACGTGCACCCGTCGCACTACGGCCGGATGTGCCCGATCGAGACCCCTGAAGGCCCGAACATCGGCCTGATCGGGTCCCTGTCGTCGTACGCCCGCGTCAACGCGTTCGGCTTCGTCGAGACGCCGTACCGCAAGGTGACCGACGGCAAGGTGACCGACCAGATCGACTACCTGACCGCGGACGAGGAGGACCGGCACGTCATCGCGCAGGCGAACACGCCGGTCAACGACGATGGCTCCTTCGGGACCAACCGGGTGCTTGTCCGCCGCAAGGGCGGCGAGGTTGACCAGATCCCGCCGGACGAGGTCGACTACATGGACGTGTCCGCGCGCCAGATGGTGTCCGTGGCCACCGCCATGATCCCGTTCCTCGAGCACGACGACGCTAACCGGGCGCTGATGGGGTCCAACATGCAGCGGCAGTCCGTGCCGCTGCTGCGGTCCGAGTCGCCGCTCGTCGGCACCGGCATGGAGTACCGTGCCGCGACCGACGCTGGCGACGTCATCCTCGCGGAGAAGGCGGGCGTGGTCGAGGAGTCCTGCGCGGACTACGTGACCGTGCTGAACGACGACGGCACCAGGACCACGTACCACGTGCAGAAGTTCCGCCGGTCCAACCAGGGCACCTGCTTCAACCAGAAGCCCATCGTGGAAGAGGGGCAGCGGGTCGAGGAGCGCCAGGTCCTGGCGGACGGTCCGTGCACCGACGACGGCGAGATGGCGCTGGGCAAGAACCTGCTCGTCGCCTTCATGCCGTGGGAGGGTCACAACTACGAGGACGCGATCATCCTGTCGCAGCGCCTTGTGCAGGACGACGTGCTGTCGAGTATTCACATCGAGGAGCACGAGGTCGACGCCCGGGACACCAAGCTCGGTCCTGAGGAGATCACGCGGGACATCCCGAACGTCTCCGATGAGGTCCTCGCCGACCTCGACGAGCGCGGCATCATCCGGATCGGCGCCGAGGTCGTCAACGGCGACATCCTGGTCGGCAAGGTCACGCCCAAGGGCGAGACCGAGCTCACGCCGGAAGAGCGCCTGCTGAGGGCGATCTTCGGCGAGAAGGCCCGCGAGGTCCGTGACACGTCCC